>NZ_JBVISA010000050.1:0-42072 GCF_055575755.1 Kitasatospora sp. NPDC034035
GACTTTTGGCACGCTGTTGAGTTCTCAAGGAACGGACGCTTCCTTCGGACCGCCTTCCAGCGGACCCTCCGGGCTTCGTTCTTTCGTGTTTCCAGCTTACCAGATGTTTTCCGCTCCGTTTTCCGGAGTTTCATTCATCCGATTCCCGCTGGCGGGATTTCCTGCAAACTTCGCTCCGAAGCTTATCAAAGCTTTCGGTGTGCTCAGTTCGTGGGATTTGCTTCGTCGGAGGGCGCGCATTTCGTGAAACGCGCTCGCCTCGATTCGGCGGTGTCGTAGACACTAACGCCCGGGCCCGACCGTTGTCCAGTCAGTCCCAACCGTTCAAACCTACTAGCCCACCCTCACCACGTCAATGGTTTGGCCGGGATGAGAGAAGACTAGCAGGTCAGAGGAGTGCTGATCACATCGCCTCAGGCCGCGACGGGCTGCAGGTCCGCCCGGTCGGCCGCGTCCACATCACCGGATTCTCCGCCTTCCGCGGCCTTTCGGCCCAGCACGAGGGCGTACAGAAGGAAGGCCAGCTCTGCCAGCGCACCGATGGCGATGCGCGCCCAGGTGGGCAGGCCGGACGGGGTCACGAAGGCTTCGAGGATGCCGGAGACCGCCAGCACCGTCGTCAGCCCCATCGCCATTCCGATGATCGAGCGGCCCTGTTCCGCCAGGGCCACCGCACGCGTGCGCGGACCGGGGGCGATGACGGTCCAGCCGAGGCGCAGGCCGAGGCCGCCGGCCACGAAGACCGCGGTCAGCTCCAGCAGGCCGTGCGGGATGAGCAGACCGAGGAAGACGTCGAGGCGTCCGGCGGAGGCCATCAGCCCGACCCCGATGGCGAGGTTCACGACGTTGCCCCACATCACGTAGAGCACCGGAATGCCCAGCGCGATCCCGTAGAGCAGGCACTGCACGGCGATCCAGGCGTTGTTCGTCCAGACCTGCGCGGCGAAGGAGCTGGCCGGCCGGTCCGAGTAGTAGGCCTCGTACTGTCCGCCGGGGCGGGTCAGCTCCCGCAGACGGTCGGGGGCGACGAGGCTGTTGCGGACCTCCGGGTGGGTGGCCACCCACCACGCGAGCACGGCGGTGGCGAGCAGCGAGACGATCGCGACCGGCACCCACCAGCGGCGCGCGCGGTAGAGCGCGGCCGGGAAGCTCACCGTGTAGTAGCGGGCGACGTCCTGCCAGCCGTTGGTCCGGGAGCCGGTCACCGCGCTGCGGGAACGTGAGACCAGGCTGGTCAGGCGGCTCAGCAGCGCCGGGTCGGGCGCGGCGGCCTGGACCTTGGCGAGGTGGCCGGTGGTGCGCTGGTAGAGGGTGACCAGTTCGTCGGCCTCCTCTCCGCTGAGCCGGCGCCGGCGTGCGAGGGCGTCCAGCCGGGCCCACTCCCCCTGGTGGGTGGCGACGAAGACGTCCAGGTCCATTCGGCGGCTCCATGATCGGCGGTGGGCGCGGACGTGCGTGCGCGGGCGGGCGGGTACGCGGCGGGCAGGCACGTACGGACAGGTGCGGCCCAGCATGCCAGCAGGGGCCCGGGTCGCGGCCTCCGGGATCTCACTTCCCGTGCGCCCACCGGGCCCCGTATGTTTGCGGCTGCGGATCAGACTGCGGCGGGCGGAGCCTGGGGGGCCGATCCGGGCCGATTCCCTCCCCGGCGCTGCCGCCCCCGGCGGTCCCGGATCCCCATGGGCGAGCCGTACGGGCTCCAAGAACGTGAACGGACAGGTGTCTTGAGCGACCTGGTGACGGGTGAGGCGGTCGTCCTCGGCCTGCAGACGGCGAAGCTTCCGAGCCGGGCATTGGCGATCGTGCTCGACCTGCTCGTGGAGTTCGCCGCCCTGCTGGTGGTCACGCTGCTGCTGGGCGTCGTGCTGGTCGACATCGACAGCGCGGCGCTGGCGGCCGTCATGATCGGCCTGATGGTGTTCTTCCTGGTCGCTGTCCCGGTGATGGTCGAGACCTTCAGCCACGGACGCTCGCTCGGCAAGGCCGCACTCGGCCTGCGGGTGGTGCGCACCGACGGCGGCCCGGTGCGGTTCCGGCACTCGCTGGTGCGCGGGCTGGTCGGTTTCTTCGAGCTGATCGCGCTCACCGGCTCCCCGGCCGTGATCACCTCGGCGGTGCACTCGGAGGGCAAGCGGCTCGGCGACATCTTCGCCGGGACGGTGGTCGTGCGTGAGCGCACCCCGGGGGCGGGCGGCTCCGCCACCCCGCTGCCGCCGGTGCACCCGCACCTGCTGCAGACGATGGGCCACGAGCTGGTCGCGATGGACTTCTCCGCGGTTCCGGAGCCGCTCTGGCTCGCTGTCCGCCAACTGCTCGGCCGGATCGGCCAGTTGGACCCGGCGGTGATGAGCCGGATGACCGCCCGGCTGGCCGACGACCTGTCCGACCGGATCGGCCACCCGGTGCCCCCGGGGCTGCACCCGGCGGCGTACCTGGGCGCGGTGCTCACCGAACGCCAGCGGCGGGAGTGGCTGCGCGCCCAGCAGCAGCTGTGGGCGGCCGCGCCGATACCCGTGCAGGTGCCCGTGCCCCGCCCGGCCTCCGGCCCGGTGCCCGGCACGGCCGACGGACGCCCCCTCCGGGTCCTCGGCATCCCGACGGCGCCCGTACCGACCGCACCCACCCCGGCCGGACCGGTCGCACCGGTCGCACCTCTCGCACCGGCGGCCCAGCCGGCCCCGTCCTTCGACAAGCCCGCCGCCGGCACCGGCTTCGCCCCGCCCTCCTGAGGCCTCAGGCGTTCTGACGCCCGACGAGGACCCCGCTACGAGGACCCCAAGGGGGCAAACACCCGAACCCGGCGGGCCCCTACTCCTCGTCCCCCACCCGCCAGGCGTTCGGCGGAGACTCCAGTTCCTCCAGCTCGACCCCGTCCGCCGACAGCACCACGTCCCCCGCCAGGTGCACGACCTGCTGCTCCCCCGTCTCCAGGTCCGCGACCTGGTACCGCTCGACGAGCAGCGGCCCCGAGTCCGTCTCGTGGGTGTCGACGCCCTCCAGCAGCCATCCCTGGTCGAGGGTGCGGGGTGCCAGCACCGGCTCGGTGAACGCCACCAGCCGCACCCGCGCGCTCGCCCCTTCCCGCAGCCGCAGCAGCCGGGCGGTGGCGACCAGGAAGCCCGGCGAGCGGCCGGTGAAGGCGTGCGCCCGGTCGTGTCCCTCCACCGTGTGCTCGCCGCCCGGGTCGGCCGCGTCGGTCCGGACCCAGGCGACTCCGTCCACCGCGCCGCCGCGCACCTGCCAGCCCCCGGCCCGCAGTTCCATCCGCAGCGGCCGGGCCCGGGAGTCCAGGGTGAGGTCGACGCCGCCGATCACCCGGCCGTCCGGCGCGTAGGTCTTGGAGACGTACCGCCACCCGGCCGGCCCGGGAGCGCAGCTGAAGCGCTCCTCGCCGAGCAGGACGTGGTCGTGCGTGTCGGAGAGGGAGTAGCGGCCGTTGGGCATGCCCGAAAGCCTACGTGCGCACGTCGCGTGCAACCTTCTCCGGTGGTGCGCGCATTAGGGGGGTGGACGGCGCCGGAGCGGTGCCGCCGCCATGACGAGAGGGGGTGCGGATGGCGAAGCAGACGCGCGACGAGGAGTTCACGGAGTACGTGGCCTCCAGGACCGGCTGGCTGCGGAAGGTCGCCTATCTTCTGTGCGGGGACTGGCACCGGGCCGACGACCTGGTCCAGGAGACGATCACCAAGCTGTACGTGAACTGGTCGAGAGCCGCGCGGATGGAGAACCGGGACGGCTACGCGCGCCGGGTACTGGTCAACACCTTCCTGGCCGAGCAGCGCTCCCCGTGGTGGCGCCGCACCGTCCGTTCCGGGACCGATCCGGACGCGGCGGCCGGCGGTGTCGACCTGGACGCCGCCCTCGACCTGCGCCGCGCCCTCGCCGCCCTCCCGCCCCGCCAACGGGCCACGGTGGTGCTGCGCTACTACTGCGACCTGTCGATCGAGCAGGCCGCCGAGGCCCTGGGCTGCTCCTCCGGCAACGTCAAGAGCCAGAGCTCCCGCGCCCTGGACACCCTGCGCGGCAGGCTCACCGCCCGTCCCGCCGTCGCCGAGAGGATGTCATGAGCACCATCGACCCGCACGACCTGGCCAACCGTCTGGCGGCCCTGGCCGACGAACCGGCACCGCCTCCGGGCTTCGACGCCGGCCGGTCCCTGGCCGAGGGCGCGACGCGGCTTCGCCGGCGCAGGCTGGCCGTGATCGGCACCGTCGCGGGCGCGACGGCCGCGGTGGTGGCCGGCGGCGCCCTCCTGTTGCCGGGCAGCGGCACCGCCGCCCCCGTGCTGCCCGCCGCACCCACGGTGGCCACCACCGCACTCCCGACGCTCGCGCCGTCCCCGACCGCCACACCGTCCCCGACCGCCGCACCGGATCGGGCCGGGGCCGACCCGCTGACCCCCGAGCTCCGGTTCGGCTGGCTGCCGGAGTGGGCCGGCGGTGACAACGGCGTGGGGTACCAAACCGCCTTCCACGGAATCCAGTTGCAGGCGAGCGGCCGGGGCGAGGACGCTCCGCAGCTGCAGCTCTCGCAGTACCCGGCCGGGTCCCGTCCCCCGATGACCGGGGCACCCGGAAGTGCGGTCCGCACGGAGGAGGCCGAGCCGGTCGACGGCCGGACCGCCTACTGGGTGGTCTCCGACGCGCAGCCGGACTACCAGCACACCCTGCGGTGGCTGACGCCCTCGGGCCGCTGGGCGGAGCTCGCGGGCTCCGGCGGCCGGCCCGCGGACATCACGCGGGAGGTCCTGCACAAGGTGGCCGTCGGGGTCCGGTACGGCACGTGGGACGTCCCGCTGCCGGTCCGGATCACCGGACTGCCCACGGCGTTCAAGGTCACCAACGTCCGGCTGGCGCGTCCGGACGCGGACGCCAAGGTCCCCTGGAGCATGTGGCTGATGCTGGAGGCGGAGGGTAGGAATGTCTGGTTCAGCGTGAAGCCGTCCACCCCCGGGTCGCCGGCGTCGCCGACCGGGAAGAACGGGTCGCCGGACACCGGCCCGAACCCGCAGTCGTGCTCCGCGGACAACGGGGTGCAGGTGTGCGTCGGAGCCGGGGCCGAGCTGCCGCCCTCGCTGGCGCAGCTCGGCGGACTGCCGTGGATGCTCGCCCACACCAAGGCCCTCGGCCCGGACGCGAGCGCCTGGACGACCGACGTCATGCGCTGAGCCGACCGGAACGCGCCGAGCGGGACCGGAACGCGCCGGTGGCCGGCACCCCCGCGTGGGGGGTGCCGGCCACCGGCGTTCGTACCTCAGCGGCACCGCATCAGTAGCGGTACTGCTCCGGCTTGTACGGGCCCTCGACCGGAACGCCGATGTAGTCGGCCTGCTCCTGGCTCAGGGTGGTCAGCTTCACGCCCAGCGCGTCGAGGTGCAGGCGGGCGACCTTCTCGTCCAGGTGCTTCGGCAGCACGTAGACGCCGATCGGGTACTGCTCGGTCTTCGTGAACAGCTCGATCTGCGCGATCGTCTGGTTCGCGAAGGAGTTGGACATCACGAAGGACGGGTGGCCGGTCGCGTTGCCCAGGTTCAGCAGGCGGCCCTCGGACAGCATGATGATGGTGTGGCCGTCGGCGAAGCGCCACTCGTGGACCTGCGGCTTGACCTCGGTCTTCACGATGCCGGGGAGCTTGGCCAGGCCCGCGATGTCGATCTCGTTGTCGAAGTGGCCGATGTTGCCGACGATCGCCTGGTGCTTCATCTTCTCCATGTGCGAGGCAAGGATGATGTCCTTGTTGCCCGTGGTGGTGATGAAGATGTCCGCGATCGAGACGACGTCCTCCAGGGTGGTGACCTGGTAGCCGTCCATCGCCGCCTGCAGCGCGCAGATCGGGTCGATCTCGGTGATGATCACGCGGGCGCCCTGGCCGCGCAGCGACTCGGCGCAGCCCTTGCCCACGTCGCCGTAGCCGGCGACGACGGCGACCTTGCCGCCGATCAGCACGTCGGTGGCGCGGTTGATGCCGTCGATCAGAGAGTGGCGGCAGCCGTACTTGTTGTCGAACTTCGACTTGGTGACGGCGTCGTTGACGTTGATGGCCGGGAACAGCAGGTTGCCGTCACGGTGCATCTCGTACAGGCGGTGGACACCGGTGGTGGTCTCCTCGGTCACGCCCTTGATGGTGGCGGCGACCTCGGTCCACTTGTTCGGGGTGTCCTTGAGGGTGCGGTTGAGCAGCTCCAGGATGATCCGGAACTCGTCGTTGTCCGCGGTGGACGGGTCCGGCGCGGCGCCGGCCTTCTCGAACTCGACGCCCTTGTGGATCAGCAGGGTGGCGTCGCCGCCGTCGTCGAGGATCATGTTCGGGGTCTTGCCGTCAGGCCAGGTCAGCGCCTGCTCCGTGCACCACCAGTACTCGTCCAGGGTCTCGCCCTTCCAGGCGAAGACCGGCACGCCCTGCGGGTTCTCCGGGGTGCCCTCCGGGCCGACGGCGATGGCGGCGGCCGCGTGGTCCTGGGTGGAGAAGATGTTGCAGGAGCACCAGCGGACCTCGGCACCGAGCGCCGTCAGGGTCTCGATCAGCACGGCGGTCTGGATCGTCATGTGCAGCGAGCCGGTGATGCGGGCGCCGGCCAGCGGCTGCGACTCGGCGTACTCGGCACGGATCGCCATCAGACCGGGCATCTCGTGCTCGGCCAGCTGGATCTCCTTGCGGCCGAACGGCGCCAGGGAAAGGTCGGCGACCTTGAAGTCACCGGTGATGTCGGTCGACATGCGTCTGCTCCTCGCTGATGGGGTGGGGCCAAAGGTCCGGGCATGTGTCGCGCGCGGCAGGCCGTACGGGGGCACGGCCACGCCTGGGCCACCGGATCCCCGCGGTGGCGGACCGGCTCCCTACTGCGCAGCACAAACCGTCGGAGGACCTCTCTCCCTCGACCGGCGCACACGTTACGGGTGCGGACCGCCGATCGACCGCCATCAGCAGCGACGTTCTGGCTCTGGGGACGAATCTACACCGATGGCCCCATCGGCCGTCTGTCGATGACCGATTTCGGTCCCCGACCCGACCGGAGCTCGAGCCTCGCCCCAGGCCGTCCCCGGCGGCCCCGAGTCCCGCCCCGCGTCCCGCCCCGAGTCCCGTCAGTGCACGGCCCGAGGGCCGTCAGTGCGCGGCCTCCGGGCCCGGGCCGCCGGGCGTGGCGGCCGGGTCCTCGCCCGCCGCGGCCTTCTCGGCGCTGTAGACGTCGGGCTCCAGGTAGATCGCGCGGGCGATCGGGACGGCGGCCCGGACCCGCTCCTCCGCCGCGTCGATCGCCGCCGCCACCCGGGCGGCGCTGTCCTCGGCGTTGACAGCGATCTTGGCGGCGACCAGCAGTTCCTCCGGGCCGAGGTGCAGGGTCCGCATGTGGATCACTCCGGTGACTGCGCGGCCGTCCACCAGCGCCTCGCGGATCCGCCGCACCGACTCCTTGTCGGCGGATTCGCCGAGCAGCAGCGACTTGGTCTCCAGGGCGAGCACCGCGGCGATCACCACCAGCAGGAGGCCGATGCACAGGGAGCCGATGCCGTCCCAGACGCCGTCCCCGGTGATCACGGTGAGCGAGACGCCGAACAGCGCGAGCACCAGGCCGATCAGCGCGCCGGCGTCCTCCAGCAGCACGACCGGCAGCTCCGGCGCCTTGGCGGTGCGGATGAACTGCGTCCAGCTTTGGTCGCCCTTGACCTTCGCCGACTCGCGCACCGCGGTGAGGAAGGACCAGCCCTCCATCGCTATGGCGAAGACCAGCACGCCGACCGCCCAGCCCCAGGAGTCCAGCGCCTCCGGGTGGTTGACCTTGTGCCAGCCCTCGTAGATCGCGAACAGGCCACCGACGCTGAACAGCACGATGGCCACCAGGAAGCCGTACACGTAGCGCTCGCGGCCGTACCCGAAGGGGTGCTCCTCGTCCGCCACCCGGCGCGCCCGCTTGCCGCCGACCAGCAGCAGCACCTGGTTGCCGGAGTCGGCCACCGAGTGCACGCCCTCTGCCAGCATCGAGGAGGAGCCGGTGAAGCCGAAGGCGGTGAACTTGGCCGCCGCGATCGCCAGATTGGCGGACAGCGCCGCCACCAGTGCCTTGGTGCCGCCTTCGGTACTCATGCCAGGGGTCCTCACGGGTCGGTCTCGGTCAGCGTCGTCGAGCGCTTACCGTACCGGCCCGGCGGCCCGGCCCGGTCGACCGTCTCAGGACTGCGCGGCGGCGAGGCCCAGGTAGACGGCGGCGAAATCGGTCAGCGCGACCAGGTCGGCCAGCCCGTGCAGGGCGTCCGGCCGGGCGCTCGCGTACTCGGTCAGCCGGACGTCGTGCGCGGCGGCCAGCCGGTGCGCCCGGCTCACACCGAAGCTGCGCGGGCCCGCGTCCTCCTCCGGCACCTCGGCCGGTCCGTCCTGCTCCTCCGGCGACCCGCCGGCCGGGCCCGGGACGTGCCGCAGCAGCAGGACCTGGAGGTGCAGCGGGTCCGGCTCGTCGACCCGGTCGCGGAAGAAGTCGTCCGGGTCCGCGCCCGCGCCCAACTGCCCGGTGAACATGCCGCGGTGGGCGGTGAGCACCTGCGGCAGCTCCCCGGCCAGGGCCGGGCGGCCGGCCCGGTCGGCCAGCTGGGCCGCGAAGCGGGCGGCGGCCGCTCCGGCGATCGGGCCCTCGGCCCACAGCAGCGGAACCGTCCCGGCCAGCCGCGCGGCCAGGCCCTTCGCCGGGTTGGTGTACGCGGCGGCGTCGGGGCGGCAGCGGACGGCGGTGGCGTCCAGCAGGTCGGCGACGCCGGGCAGCGCGTCGTACGGCAGCTGGGTGAGGCCGATCTTCTGGGCGAGCGCCAGCAGCGGGGTGAGGTGGGACCAGAGCGCGGCCGGGTCCTCGGCCGGCAGGTCCGGCTCGGCGGCCGCGGCGGGCGGGCCGTCCTCGGGCAGCACCGAGGTCACGTACGGCAGCGGCAGCGCGCGCACCTGCAGCGCGGCCCCGGCCAGCGGGCTGCCCGCCGGGGCGGTCACGACGATCGCGCAGCCGCGCGCGTAGGCCTGCTCGGCGAGGCCGATCAGGCCCTGCTCGCCGCCGTCGGCGGAGCTGATCACCAGCAGGTCGAGCGGGCCGGCCCAGCCGGGCAGCTGCCAGCCGAGCCCGGCGGTGAAGACGGGCGGGGCGCCGGCCCGGTCGGCGCGCGGGGCGGTGGCCTCGGTCGGCGGCAGCGGGACGACCAGGCTCGCGGTGCCGGCCAGCACGGCCACCATCTCGGCGGCGGTCAGCGCGCTGCCGTGTCCGGCGATCAGGACGGCGCGCGGTCGGCCGTCCGGGCGCAGCCGGTCGAGGCCGGCCGTGTCGGCCTGCCGCAGCGCGGTGCGGACCCGGGCGCCGGCGCCGGCCAGGGCCAGCAGGGCGCGGTCCTGGTCGGCGCGCAGGAGGGCGGCCGGGTCGTCGAGCAGGGTGTCGTCGAGCATGCGGCTGGCCTCCGGCTGCGGTCCTGGGCGGCTGGCGGGGTGGGGCTTCGCCCCCAAGGATCAGGCCGGGCGGCGGGCCTCGTCCACCAGGAGGACCGGAATGCCGTCGCGGACCGGGTACGCGAGGCCGCAGTCCGCGCCGGTGCAGACCAGCTCGGGCTGCTCCTCGGTGCCGCCCTCGGTGAGCGCGGCCCGGCACTGCGGGCAGACCAGGATCTCCAGCAGGAAGGATTCGAGCTTCATGGGGCTCTCCATAGTTCGGTGACGGCACGGAGGTGCCCCGGCCGATAGGCAACCCTACCGGCCGGGGCACCACGCGCTGAGGTCAGGCGCGTCCGCTCGGGCACGTCCGCTCAGGCGCGTCCGCTCGGGCGCTCGTTCAGCCGCGGACGATGGCGAGCACGCCGTCGCGCAGCTCGGCCATCTTCGCCGGGTCCTTGGCCTCGACGTTGAGGCGCAGCAGCGGCTCGGTGTTGGAGGCGCGCAGGTTGAACCACCAGTCGGGGCCGGCCACGGTCAGGCCGTCCAGCTCGTCGACGGTGGTGCCCTCCAGGCCGGCGTAGGCGGCGCGGACGGCGGCAGTGCTGGCGGCCTGGTCGGCGACGGTGCTGTTGATCTCGCCGGAGGCGGCGTAGCGGTCGTACTCGGCGGTGAGCTCGGACAGCGCGTCCGGCTGCCCGCCGAGCGCGGCGAGCACGTGCAGGGCGGCCAGCATGCCGGTGTCGGCGCGCCAGAAGTCGCGGAAGTAGTAGTGGGCGGAGTGCTCGCCGCCGAAGACGGCGTCGGTGACGGCCATCTCCTGCTTGATGAAGGAGTGGCCGACCCGGGTGCGCACCGGCTTGGCGCCCAGCTCGCGGACCACCTCGGGGACGGTCCAGGAGGTGATCAGGTTGTGGATGACGGTCGGCTCGGCCTCGCCGGCGGCCCGGGCGCGGGCGATCTCGCGGGCGGCGACCAGGGCGGTGATCGCGGACGGGGAGACCGGCTCGCCGCGCTCGTCCACGACGAAGCAGCGGTCGGCGTCGCCGTCGAAGGCCAGGCCCACGTCGGCGCCGACCTCGCGGACCTTGGCCTGCAAGTCGACCAGGTTCTTCGGGTCGAGCGGGTTGGCCTCGTGGTTGGGGAAGGTGCCGTCCAGCTCGAAGTACATCGGGACGAGCTCGATCGGCAGGCCGTCGAAGACGGTGGGCACGGTGTGGCCGCCCATGCCGTTGCCCGCGTCCACGGCGACCTTGAGCGGGCGGATCGCGGTGAGGTCGACCAGGCCCAGCAGGTGGTCGGCGTAGCCGCGCAGGGTCTCCTGCTCGGAGAGCGCGCCGGGCTTCACGTCCCTGGCCGGGATGGTGACGGTGTCGTCCTCGGCGGTCCAGGACTCGACCAGCTCGCGGATCTCGGACAGGCCGGTGTCCTGGCCGACCGGGGCGGCGCCGGCCCGGCACAGCTTGATGCCGTTGTACTGGGCCGGGTTGTGGCTGGCGGTGAACATCGCGCCGGGCAGGTCGAGCTTGCCGCTGGCGTAGTAGAGCTGGTCGGTCGAGCAGAGCCCGATCTGCACCACGTCGGCGCCGTAGGCCGCGGCGCCCTGGGCGAAGGCCAGGGTGAGCGACGGGGACGAGGGACGCATGTCGTGGCCGACCACGATCGCGGACGCGCCGGTGACCTGTACGAACGCGGCACCGAAGGCCCGGGACAGGCTCTCGTCCCACTGGTCCGGGACGACGCCTCGGACGTCGTACGCCTTCACGAGCTGCTTGAGGTCGCGCACTGCGGCTCCACCCTGGTCTCTGTACTGGTCGGTCGGGATACGTCGGGCCACCGCCCGCCCGGTCGACGGGCGCGGTGGCGGTAGACCGGCAGCGTACCCGGGCCGGACGAACGCCCCGTGCCAGGAGAGGCGTCAGTTGTCGGGCGAGCGCAGCACCCGGAGGTGGCCGCGGCGGCTGCCCTCGGTGGACTCGCCCTCGGGCGCGCGGCCCTGACGGGGGGTCTGCGGGCGGGCGGCCTCGCGCACGGCGTTGGCGAGGGCCTCCAGGTCGTCGCTGCTGCGGCGCAGCGGCCCGGCCTCGGCGGCGAGCCGGACGACCTCCCAGCCGCGCGGGGCGGTGAGGCGCTCGGCGTGTTCGGCGCACAGGTCGTAGCAGTGCGGCTCGGCGTAGGTCGCGAGCGGGCCGAGGACGGCGGTGGAGTCCGCGTAGACGTACGTCAGCGTCGCGACGGCCGGCCGGCCGCACGCGGTCCGCGAACAACGACGTACAGAGCTCACGAGGGTGGACGGTACCGCACTCCCCGCCGGGGAGCGAAGACCGCCTGCCCGGAGGGTGTGCCGTGTCGTCTCCGAGCGCCGGGGCCGCGTATCGACCGCCCCGGGCGATTCCCCGTCGGAGTGGTCCACTTCCGACCGTCCAAGGACTACTCTCGGCAGTGATATGGACAGCTCCGCACCGCAGTCATCGACAGGCCCCGCGCGCCGCCCCCGGCACCGCGACCGGCACGGCAGGGGGCTGCGCGGACCGCTGGCGCCGCCGCAGGTGCCGATCTCGCTCACCCGCTCCGAACTGTTCGACGACTACGTGCGCGAGTCGGTGGAGCGGTTGGAGCGGCGTTGGCCGCAGCTGATCGAGGTGGAGTTCGCCGTCCAGGAGGTGCCGCTGCGCGAGCCGGACGGCGCCGACGCCGAGGACGGTGTGCCGCTGGGGCGGGTCTCGCCGGGCAAGCAGGGACACAAGAGCCAGATCGTGGTGTACCGGCGGCCGGTGGAGATCCGGGCGAAGACCCGGGAGGACCGCGCGGCGCTGGTGCACGAGATCCTGATCGAGCAGGTCGCCGAGCTGCTGGGGCTCTCACCGGACGCCATCGACCCGCGCTACGACGAGGACTGAGCCGGGGACCGAAGCCAGGACCGAGACGGGGATCGAGCGGTCGGGGGCGGCACCCGGAAGGTGCCGCCCCCGTCGCTTGCTCGGTTTGTTCGGCGTGCTCGGCTTGCTCAGTGCAGGACGATGCCCGGGTCCTGGGCGGCCTGCGGGACCTTGACGGTGCTGTGGTCGTCGCGCAGCGCCTGGACGGTGAACATCGGCACGTCCTTGGTGGGGATGGAGAGCATCCGGGCGGCGACCACCGGGCCGCCGGAGACGGTCTCCACGGTGAGCGCGAAGACGCCGTTCAGCCCGGCGGGCTCGGGCGCCGGGAGGGCGACCGTGCCGCCGGCCGGGAGCTGGACCTCCTTGGTGGCCGGGGTGCCGCCGCCGCTGCCGGCCGAGGCGGTGACCCGGACGGTGGCGGCGTCGCCGGTGGAGGTCAGGTAGAGCGTGGAGCCGCCGGCCCGGTTGTCGGCGACGGTGGCGCGGGCGCCGACCGGATCGCTGCCGGTGAGCCAGGCCGCGTCGGTCTTGCCGTTGGCCGCCGCCCGGTCGACCCGCAGCCCGGCCACGACCGGGGTGGGGTGCTTGGGGTCGCTGGGCGACAGCCGCAGCCCGGCCACCTCGTCCCGGGTGACCTTGCCGAGGTCGACGGCGGCCACCATGCCCGCCTTGACGTGGATCGACTCGTTGCCGGCCGGGGTGAACCAGCCGTTCTTGCCGGAGAGCTGGATCTTCAGGTCGGCGTCGTCCTCCGGCGGCGCCCAGATCACCAGGCGCGCGGCGGCGGTGTCCGCGGGCAGGCCGGGCAGCGCCTGGGTGGCGGCCGGGGCGGCCGAGGCCGGGATCCAGTCGGCGCCCTTGTTGCCGTCGGCGGCGTGCAGCGCGGCGCCGACCCGGCCGGAGCGGACCACCACGTGCACGGCGAGGTCGGTGACGGCGCCCTTGCTGAGGGTCGACAGCAGGACGGACTGGGAGCTGCCGGGGGCGACGGTGAGGCCGTTGGCGGCGTCGTTCTCGATCAGGCCCTTGTCGCCGTACAGCTTGATGTCGACCACGGCGGCGGAGGACTCGGTGTTGACCAGGCTCAGGTAGTCGACCCGGTCGCCGGCCGTGCTGGCCCCGGCGAACCAGAAGCTGGTGCCGGCCGGGGTGCAGGTGAGGCCGGACAGGCCGAGGCCGCGCTGCTCGGTGACCACGGTGGTCTGGGTGACGGTGAAGCCCGGGGCGAGGGCGCCGGTGGCGACCGCCCCGGTGCCGGACGCGGTGTCCCCGTTGGCCGCCGGGCCGGTGGCCGGGGTGCCGGGCTTGGTCAGGGTCAGCCGGGCGTCCGCGGGCGCGGCGTTCTTGTCCTGGGCCGGGGCGGTCGGGGCGCCCGAGCCGGTCGGGGCCGGGGTGGCGGGCGCGGTGGCCGCCGGGGCCGAGGGGGTTCCGGAGGGCTGGGCGGCGGGCACGGCTGGCGCGGCCGCGTCGGAGAGCCAGCCGGCGCCGCCGGTGGTGGAGCCCGTCCCGGGCGGGGTGTAGGCGGAGAGCGTGGTCGAGCCGGTCAGGCCCTGCAGAGGCTGCGGGCAGACCGCCCCCGTCCGCTCGACCTGCGCGGTGGTCGGGGCCGCGGCCCCGTCCGCCGTGGCCGGGGCGGCCGGCGGGCGTACCTCGGCGATGCCGAACACCGCCGCGAGCACCACGGCCGCGGCGAGCAGGGACGGGGTGGTCTTCGTCCCGCCGGTCCTCCCGGCGGGACGGCCGGCAGGATCGGCGGCGGGAGCGGACGCGGCCGGCTCCGGCGCGACGGCGGTCCCGACGGGCTCGGGGGCCTCGTCGGCGCCGGACTTCTTCCTGAATGCGGGCTTCTTCATCGCGGGTCAGCTCCCCGATCCGGGCTGGTGCGGGTACCGGCCGGTGCCGTTGGGGTCGTTCGGGTCGTAGGAGGGCTGGGCCTGCGGCTGCCCCGAGGGCCAGGGCTGCTGGTGCTCCGGCTGCTGGTACCCGTCGTAGCCGTACTGCTGGTGCTCCGACGGGTACGGCTGCTCGTAGCCCTGCTGGTCATAGCCCTGCTGGGGGTAGGCCTGCTGCTGGTGGCCGTCGTACCCCTGACTGTCGTAGCCCTGGCCGTCGTACCCCTGCCCGTCGTACCCCTGGGCCCCGTAGCCCTGGCCGCCGTACGGCGCGGCCACCGGCTGCTGGGCCGCGTACTGGTCGTAGCTGTACGGGTCGGCCTGCTGGTACGTCTGGTACGGGTCGGTGTACGGCTCGGCCTCCTGGACGGCGGCGGCCGCCTGGACCGCCTCGGTCACCGGTTCGCCGGCCGGCTGCGCCGGGATCGCGCCCGGCCGGCTCTCGTACACCCCGGCCTCGTCGGCGCCGGGCTCGCCGCCCTCGCCGCGCTCGGCCATCCGGCGGGCCCGGCGGCTGCCGGGAGCGGGAGCCTGCGCCTGGGCGGCGGCGGCCAGCGCGGCGGCGGCCACCACCTCCTCGGGCAGGTCGTCGTCCTTGTGGCTGCGGCGGCCGGGCAGGGCCAGCACCAGGATGGTCAGGCCGAGCAGCACCTGGGCCCAGATCCAGCCGGTGTGGGCGAGGCTGCCCTCCCGGGTGACGGTCAGTTTGCCGCCGCCGGCCGGGAGCTTGAAGCCCTGCGCCCAGCCGTCGACCGTGGTGGGCTCCAGCGCGGTGCCGTCCACGGTGGCCTTCCACTCGGGGGCGGCGGACTCGGCGAGGCGCAGCACCCGGCCGTCCGGGCCGGCCGGGACGGTGGCCGCGAGGTCGCGGGTCCCGGACGGGACGGCCACCGGGTCGGCGCCCGGGCTGGTGATCACCGCGCGGACTGCGGGCGCTCCGCTGACCTGCCAGAGCGCGGTGCCGTTGTCCTGGTTGGTCTTGACCAGGCCGGGCGTGGTGTCCAGGACGTCCTTGAAGACGCCGATCACCGGCTGCTCGACCAGCACGTAGGCGATGCCGTAGCCGGCCAGGGCACCGGCCTGGTCGGCGCCGGAGCCGGCCAGCAGGCTGCCGACCGTCTTGTTCAGGCCGTCCTGGGTGCCGGTCGCCGGGTCGACGGTGGACTCGGCCTGGCCGAGCGTCAGGCCGGCGCCGCGCAGCACGGTGTAGCGGACGGCGCCGCCGCTCTTCTCCCCGGTGACGACGAGGGTGCGGGCCCGGTCGGTGGTGCCGGCCTCCTCGGCGATGAAGGCGGGCACCTGGCCGGCGTCGGCGCGGTTCAGCGGCTTGCCGGCGCCGGTCAGCGCCCACCACAGGCCGGTGCCCAGCGGGGCCAGCACGGCCGCGGCCACCACCAGGGCGGCCACCGGCTGGCGCCAGCCGAAGGCGATCCCGGCGACGCGGGCGTTGGCGCCGTCGGCGCCGATCGCGGCCGCGGCCAGCAGGGCGATGCCGGCGATCAGGGTGGCCGGGCCGGCCCAGGCGGGCACCGCCTGGCCGCCGGAGGCCGGGGTGACGGAGGTGCCCGCCACCGCGACCGAGAAGACCAGGCCGGCGCCGGCCGCGCCCCAAGCGGCGAGCACCGCACGGCGGCGGTCGGCGCGCAGCAGCGCGGCGAGCGCGGCGAGCACGACACCCGCCGACAGCCAGATCGGCGGCACGCCGGCGCCGCCCGGGTTGACCAGCAGCAGGCCGGCCGCGCTCGCGCCGGTGCCGTGCAGGCCGGGCAGCCCGGCCTCCAGCAGCAGCGACTGCGGGTGCGACAGCACCTTGAGCGACCAGGGCGCCAGCACGGCGACCGGGACCGCGAGGATCACCAGGACGCGCAGGCCGAGCAGCCGCAGCGCCGTACCGCCGGAGCCGAAGGCGCCGCCGCGCAGCACCGCGACGACCAGTACCGCCAGGCAGAGCGGCACCGCGAGCGCCCAGGTCAGCGGGACGAAGGCGGTGGCCAGGGAGAGCAGCAGGACGGCCATCCAGACCGGTCGCCAGCCCGGGCGGGCGCCCTTGGCGGCGCTCTCGTCCCGGATGCCGAGGCCGGCCGCGATCGCGGCGGCGCGGGCCAGCGGCGGCAGCAGCACGGCGAGGACGGCGGTGCCGATCCGGCCCTGGGCGAGCGCGCCGGTCGCGGCGGGCAGCAGCGCGTAGGTGGCGCTGGCCCAGGCGCGGACCAGCTTGGAGTCCAGCAGCGGCCGGGACACCAGGTAGGCGCTGACCGCGGACAGCGGGACGGTGAGCACGACGAGCACGGTGAGCGCGAAGTCGGCGTGGTCGAACAGCAGCCAGGAGAGCACCGCGAGCACGCCGAGGTACGGCGGTGCGGCGGCGGTGGAGCCGGTGCCGACCGGGTGCCAGGCGTCCGCGTACATCGACCAGAGGCCGCCCGCGCCGTCGGAGGCGGGCAGCAGGGCGCCGCCGAACAGCTCGCCGCTGCCGAACAGGCCGCGGCAGGCGATCAGGGCGAACACCAGCAGGGCCGCGAACAGCACCGGCGCCGGGCGCCGGGCGAGCTTCTTGATCAGCGCGAACTGCTCGACGACCAGGTCCTCGGAGTCGTCGTCGCCGCCGGCCTCGACCGAGCCGTGCCGGCTGCCGGTGTCGTCGCCGCCCCCTATCCCGAGCGAGCCGATAACGCCCTCGACGGCCAGCCGGGTGGTGGCGCCGGGCGCCGGGAAGAGCGTGCGGTCGTCCAGGGCGTCCGCGGCCCTGGTCCGGGCGCGGCGTTTGCGGGCGGCCAACAGCCTTGGGAACCGGACCAGTTCGTGGCCGAGCCCGGCGAGTTCGTCGACGGCCTGGCGCGGGTCCTTGCCGAGCAGGTTGGTGACGGCCCGCAGCAGGGTGCCGAGCACCAGCCGCAGCAGGACGTAGGGGAAGAGCGCGCCCCGGCAGTTGGCGAGCAGGGTGTAGACGGCGCCGGCCTTGTCCACCCGGTGCGGGTGGGAGGAGGCGCAGTCAATGGCGCGGCGCTCGCGGGCGGAAGCCTCGGCGTGCCGCAGCACGGCGTCGGGGGCGACCACGACGCGGTGGCCGGCGGCGTTGACCCGCCAGCAGAAGTCGGTGTCGTCCCGCATCAGCGGGAGGGCCTTGTCGAAGCCGCCGAGCTCCTCGAAGACGTCCCGGCGCACCAGCATGCCGGCACTGGAGACGGCGAGCACCGGACGGACCTGGTCGTGCTGGCCCTGGTCCTGCTCGCGGCGGTCGAGGCCGGTCCAGCGCCGCCCGGAGCGGGCGATCGTCACGCCGACCTCAAGGAGCTGGCGGCGGTCGTACCAGCTGCGCAGCTTGGGGCCGACCACGGCCGCGCTGGGGGTGGAGTCGGCGACCTGGAGCAGGCGGCGCAGCGCGTCGGTCTGCGGCTCGCAGTCGTCGTGCAGCAGCCAGAGCCACTCGACCGGCTCGGTCTCGCGCGGGCCGCCGCGGCCGAGGTCGTCCTCCTGGGCGAGCGGGTCGCCGAAGTCGTCCCAGCCGCCGGTGACCGGGTCGTAGCCGGAGGGGTCGAGCCGGTAGGACAGGTCCTCGGGGCGCAGCGGCGGGCTGTTGAAGACGGCTTCGGCGACGGCGGTGCCGAAGCCGGCCCGGCGGCCGAGGACGAGCGGGCCGCTCTCGGGGAGCCAGTCGGCGAGGGTGTCGGCGAGCAGCTGCTGGGAGTTGTCGGTGGAGCCGGTGTCGACCGCGAGGACGCGCTGGACCTGGCGGTCCTGCCCGAGCAGGCCGGCCAGCGTCTGCGGGAGCCAGCGGGCGCCGTCGTGCGAGACGATCACGGCGGTGACCAGGTGGCGCGGGTAGGCGGGTGGCCGGGAAGCGGTGAAGCCGCTCTGGTGGCTGTAGACGGTCATCGAGTGCGCGGGCCCCAGTTCTCGGTGGACACAGCCGGTGAACGGCAACCGGATGGCGCACCACACTAACGGCTCCTGGTGGACGGTTCGTCCGGGGTGCCGGTGCGGGGACGGTGAAGGAGGCCGCCGGGGAGACCGTGGAGGAGGCGGTGGGAGGGGCGGCGGGGGAAGGGGCGGGAACACGAAAGCGCCCCACCACCACGGTGAGGCGCCCGTACAGCTGTGCGATTGTCCGTCGCTGTCGAACGGTCAGCGGGGCCCGGGGGCCGCCCCGTCAGACCGCGCTCTTCTTGAGCCGACGGCGCTCGCGCTCGGAGAGGCCGCCCCAGATGCCGAAACGCTCATCATTGGCGAGGGCGTACTCCAGGCACTCCGAGCGGACCTCGCAGGCGAGGCAGACCTTCTTGGCCTCGCGGGTCGAGCCGCCCTTCTCGGGAAAGAAGGACTCCGGGTCGGTCTGAGCGCACAACGCGCGCTCCTGCCAGCCGAGTTCCTCCTCTTCCTCCGCGATGCCGTCCCCGATCAACAGCTCAAAGAGCTCGCTCATGTGGCGCGCCTCCTCTGCCCCTACTTGGCGTCCCCGTGGTTGCCGTTGCCTCGTGCGGCTGACGACACGAGTGAAATTACAGTTGCGTCACTCTGGCCCAGTCAAGCCGAGCTCTGGTATTGGGGCCAGGATTCACTCCCCGGCACCAAGCCGTTACGAATAGTGTACATATCCGGACACAACGGACCTTCTGCCGTAAGGCCCTGAACAGTGCCGAACCGTCCGCAACCATCCGCCAGGTGACCCTTGGTCACCACCACAGGCCGGTCATCGGCCTGCCTTCCCGGCGATCTTCCCATCGAAACATAGAGAGTGATGAATCACCCCATCAGGGCAAGATCCGGACCGAATCCACTCGAATGCCTCATCCTTCCGTTTGACACCGACCCTGCGGATGCGGTGTCCTTTCCCCTATGTCAGAGTTCGCCAGCCCCCGGAGCGGTTCCACGCTCCGCCGTGCCGTGAACTCTTGTTGTCGCCTCTGTTCCTGCTGTATCTAGGCGCCCGCGTCCCACCGCGCGCCGCCCCCAGGAAGCACAGAGGCCGCCCGCGATTCCCGCCCCAGGACATCCCGGATCCGGCTGATCCCGACGAACCAGCCGACTCCTCCGAGGACGACTCCCGTGCGCATCATCCGCATCCGCCGGCGGAACCGCGACCGCAACAGGCTCGCCCGCCTTGGCCTCACCCCCAGCCACTCCCCCCGCCACCCTGACCGGCAGCGCCGGACGGACGGGCAGCGCTGGACGGACGGGCTCAGCGACGTCTCCATCGCCGGCGACCCGCTCGCCTTCCCGCACCTGGCCCGCACCGACCTGCCCGCCCACCCCACCACCGTCGCCGGCTACGCCCGGCTGGTCCGCGAGATCGCCGCCGACCGCGCCCGCTGGGAACCGCTCGTCCGCTACGACGCACTGACCCGCTGGTACGCCCGCCTGGCCACCGGCCCCGGCTACGAGATCTGGCTGCTCAGCTGGCTGCCCGGCCAGAGCAGCGGCTTCCACGACCACGGCGAGTCCTCCGGCGTGATGACCGTCGTCCGGGGCGAGCTCATCGAGCGCTCCCTCACGCACGCGGGCGAGGGCGCCCGCACCCTGAAGCCCGGCGGGCAGCGCGTCTTCTCCTCCGGCTACCTGCACGAGGTGGTCAACGGCGCGCTCGAACCCGCCGTCTCCATCCACCTCTACACCCCCGGCCTCACCGAGATGAACCAGTACGGCGCCACCGCCCTCCCCGAGCAGCACGCGCAGCAGCACGCGGACCAGCAGCAGGCGCAGGCGCAGGCCGAGGCGCACTGACGCCGGGCTGACGGACGGTCCGATCGTGGCAGGATGACCCCATGCGCATCGTGGCACTGGCAGGCGGAATCGGCGGAGCGCGCTTCCTGCGCGGGCTCCTCGCGGCGGTCGGACCGCAGGACGAGATCACCGTCATCGGCAACACCGGCGACGACATCCACCTCTACGGCCTCAAGGTCTGTCCCGACCTCGACACCGTGATGTACACCCTCGGCGGCGGCATCCACGAGGAACAGGGCTGGGGCCGGACCGACGAGACCTGGTCGATCAAGAACGAGATGAAGGAGTACGGCGTCGGCCCCGAGTGGTTCGGGCTCGGCGACCGGGACTTCGCCACCCACCTCGTCCGCAGCCAGATGCTCACCGCCGGATACAGCCTCACCCAGGTGACCGAGGCGCTGTGCGTGCGCTGGAAGCCCGGCGTGCGGCTGCTGCCGATGAGCGACGACCGGGTCGAGACGCACGTGCGGATCACCGACGAGCAGGGCACCCGGGCGATCCACTTCCAGGAGTACTGGGTCAAGCTGCACGCCGCCGTGGACGCCGAGGCGATCATCCCGGTCGGCGCCGACACCGCCAAGCCCGCGCCCGGCGTGCTGGAGGCGATCGCCGCGGCCGACATCATCCTCTTCCCGCCGTCCAACCCGGTCGTCTCGATCGGCAGCATCCTCGCCGTCCCCGGCATCCGGGAGGCCGTCGTCGCCGCCCCGGCGCCGGTCGTCGGGCTCTCCCCGATCATCGGCGGGGCGCCGGTGCGCGGCATGGCCGACAAGGTGCTCGCCGCCGTCGGCGTCGAGGCGACGGCGGAGGCGGTCGCGCTGAACTACGGCTCCGACCTCCTCGACGGCTGGCTGGTCGACACCGCCGACGAGGCGTCGGTGGCCGCGGTCGAGGCCGGCGGAATCGCCTGCCGGGCCGTCCCCCTGCTGATGACCGACATCGAGACCACCGCCCAGATGGCCTGGGCCGCGCTCGCACTGGCGGATCAGGTCCGCTCGTGACCGCGCCGCTGCAAATCCTGGGCATCGAGGGGATCCCGGAGGTCGATGCCGGGGCCGACCTCGCCGAGCTGATCGCCAAGGCCGGGACGTATCTGGACGGCGACATCCTGCTGGTCACCTCCAAGATCGTCAGCAAGGCCGAGGGCCGGCTGCAGCACGCCGCCGACCGCGAGGCCGCGATCGACGCCGAGACCGTCCGGGTCATCGCCCGGCGCGGACCGGTCCGGATCGTCGAGAACCGCAACGGCTTCGTCATGGCCGCCGCCGGCGTCGACGCCTCCAACACCGCCCCCGGCACCGTGCTGCTGCTGCCCGAGGACCCGGACGCCTCGGCCCGCGCGCTGCGGGCCCGGCTGCAGCACCTCACCGGCCGCCGGCTCGCCGTCGTCGTCACCGACACCTTCGGGCGGCCCTGGCGCAACGGGCTCACCGACGTCGCGATCGGCGCCGCCGGACTGTCCGCCCTGGACGACCACCGCGGGCGCACCGACAGCCACGGCAACGCGCTGGAAATGACCGTCACCGCGACCGCCGACGAACTCGCCGCCGCCGCCGACCTGGTGAAGGGCAAGGCCACCGGCGTCCCGGTCGCGGTCGTCCGCGGGCTCGGCCACCTGGTCACCGCCGAGGACGGCACGGGCACCCGGCCACTGGTGCGGCCCGCCACGGACGACATGTTCCGGCTCGGCACCTCCGAGGCACTGCGGCAGGCCGTCACCCTGCGGCGCACCGTCCGCTCCTTCACCGCCGAACCGGTCGACCCGGCCGCCGTCCGCCGCGCGGTCGCGGCCGCCGTCACCGCGCCCGCCCCGCACCACACCACGCCCTGGCGGTTCGTGCTGCTGGAGTCACCCGACACCCGCACCCGGCTGCTCGACGCGATGCTCGCCGCCTGGCAGCGCGACCTGCGCGAACTCGACGGCTGGGACGAGGCCAAGATCGCCCGTCGCACCGCCCGCGGCGACGTCCTGCGCGACGCGCCGTACCTGGTGGTGCCCTGCCTGGTGATGGACGGCTCGCACGACTACCCCGACACCCGGCGCGCCGGCGCCGAACGGGAGATGTTCACCGTCGCCGTCGGCGCCGCCGTACAGAACCTGCTGGTCGCCCTCACCGGCGAGGGCTACGGCTCCGCCTGGGTCTCCTCCACCATGTTCTGCCGCGACACCGTCCGCGCCGCCCTGGACCTGCCCGCCGACTGGGACCCGATGGGCGCCATCGCCGTCGGCCGCCCCGCCGAGCCGCCCCGCGAACGCCCGGAACGCAGCGCCGACACCTTCATCGAGGTGCGGTAGGGATCAGCGGCCCCGGGAGATCCCGCGGCGGTTGCCCACCGACCCACGCGGGTGTACACCGGGGCGGCCTCTCCTCAGCGGTGGCGGTGGTCGTTGGGGGTGAGGCGGGGGCCGTAGCGGGGGGCGCGGGCGCCGACGGCCAGCAGGAGGCGGCAGAGCCGGTGGCGGTGCGGGCGGAAGGGCTCCAGGAGGGCGAGCATCTGGGCGTCGTCGCTGCGGGGGCGGCCGGCCAGGGCCCAGCCGACCAGGTTGGGCAGGTGGAAATCGCCGACCGAGACCGCGTCCGGGTCGCCGTTGCTGCGCTGCAGGGTCTCGGCCGCCGTCCAGACACCGATGCCCGGCACGGCGGTGAGACGGGCGAACGCCTCCCCGTGGCCCATCGCCGACGCCTCCTCCAGGCGCGGCGCCAGCCGGACCGCCCGCATCACGGTCGCGGACCGCTTCGGGTCCACGCCCGCCCGGTGCCACTCCCAGCTCGGTATCAGCGCCCACTCCCGGGCCGACGGCGCCACCCGCATGCCCTCGGCCGGGCCCGGCGCCGGGGTGCCGAAGTCCCGCAACAGGGTCCGCCAGGCGCGGTAGGCCTCGTCGGTGGTGACCTTCTGCTCCAGGATCGCCGGGACGAGGGACTCCAGCACCAGACCGGTCCGGCTCAGCCGGACCCCGGCGGTACGGCGCTGCGCGTCCCGCAGCGGACCGGGCGGCAGCACCAGCGCCTCCGGCTCGTCCTCCGCGCCCAGCAGCACGGGGAGCCGGTCGAGCAGCCAGTCCGCGGCAGGACCCCAGGCGGTCGCCTCGACATCGCCCGCGGCGGGGTGCGACAGCACGCGCAAGGTACCGACACCCGCCGGGGTACGGGAGGCGCGCCAGACGGCGCCGTCCCCGGCGGTCCGGTACGACGGGTCGGCGGGGCCGCGGCGCAGCGGCAGCAGCGTCCGGGCCGCGTCCAGCGGGAAACCCGGCCGCCAGCGCCGCACCGAGCCGCCGGCCGTACCGTCCGCCACTGCCGTCGCCTCCTTCGCTGCCGTCACCGACCATGGGGATATGAACGATACGCGGCTGCCGGAACTGCCCTCCGAGGACGAGATCGCGGTGCGGGCGCTGTACCGCCGGATGCTGGAGGGATGGAACCAGCGGGACGGCGCGGCCTTCGCCGGGCCGTTCGCGGTGGACGGGGAAGCGATCGGCTTCGACGGGAGCGGACACCGGGGACGGTCGGTGATCGCCGCCGAGCTGGGCCGGATCTTCGCCGACCACGCGACGCCCCGGTACGTGGCCACCGTACGGCGGGTGCGGGCCCTCGGGGCCGGGGTGGCGCAGCTGGAGGCCGTCGCCGGGATGGTGCCGGACGGCGCGCAGGAGCTGGACCCGGGGCTCAACGCGGTGCAGACGGTGATCGCGGTGAACGCCGGGGCGGGGTGGCGGATCGCGCTGCTGCAGAACACCCCCGCGCGGTACGACCTCCGGCCGGATCTGGGGGCGGGGCTGACGGAGGAGCTGCGGGGGTTGGTACGGCGGTGGAGTGAGGTGGGGGGCGGCAACTGAGCGTTCGCGATCGGGTGGCCCCGACGCGCCTGCCGCGCGCGGTTCCCCGCGCCCTGTCGGGGCGCGGGGCCAGGGGAAGGGGGGAAGGAGCCGGGCGCGGGAGGCGGCGTCGGCGGGTCAGGGGCTCTGGGTCTGGAGGCGGGTCGCTGCCGCGCGCAGGGCCGGGAGTTGGGCGTAGAGGGCGTTGCCGGGGCATTCGGTGTTGAAGGCGTCGCGGTGGCCGGAGACGGTGTCGAAGTCGACGACGGTGCCTTTGGGGTAGCGGCTGGCGTCGGAGGCCGAGGTGAGCTTGGTGTGGCCGTCGGCGGGTTGGCCGGTGAGGCCGAGTTTCCAGGCGGTGATGGCGGCGAGGCCGTCGAGGAGGGGCTGGGGCGGCTGGTCGCCGCCGTAGGTGCCGATCGCGGCGATGCCGGAGGAGTCGGTGTTGAAGCCGAGGGTGTGGGCGCCGTGGACGGGTTGGTCGACGCCGCCGGCGCGGCCCTCGTAGACGGTGCCGCAGCGGTCGACCAGGAAGTTGTAGCCGATGTCGCGCCAGCCGCTGGTTTTGACGTGGTACTGGTAGATCGCCCGGATCACTCGGGGGGCGTCGCCGCAGGCGTAGTCGGTGGCGGTGGCGGTGTGGTGGACGAACACCTCGCGGACCGGGCCGGTGTACTCGAAGCTCTGGTCGCGCAGCGACTCGTCGGCGCCCCAGCCGGCCCGGGTGACGATGGCCGGGCGTGGGGCCTGGTGCCCGTCGGCGGGCTCGGGGGGCAGGGTCCGTGCGGCCGGTGCGGCAGCGCCCCGGCCGGGGTCGACGAGTTCGAGCCGCAGTCCGGGCGGCGCTCCTGCCGGGCCGGGCCGGACGTCGACCGCGACGCCGTCGCTGCGACCGGTCCACAGGGGTGCGGTGGCGCCGTGCGGCGAGTGGTCGGGGCCGTCCTCGGGCTCGGCTTCGAGCCGCCGCCAGTCGCCCCAGCGGCCGGTGTCCGCGTCCCGGGTGCGGATCCGGATGTCGGCGCCGGCGAGTGCGTCCGGCGGGCCGTCCCAGCTGACGCCGAGGAGTTCGAACGGCCGGGTGCCGCGCGGGGCGAGGCCGTGGCCGGCGGGCAGCGGGAGCGAGGTGGTCGAGCCGCCGTCGGCGAAGTCGCGGCGCTGGGGGCCGGACGGGTCGGCGGCGGAGGCGGCGGGTTGGACGAGCAGGGCAGCGGTGCAGCCGGCGAGCAGAACGGCTGGTAGTGAAAGGCGCATAATTCGGATCGTCGCCGCAAACCGGACCGCTCGCCACGCCGCCCCGCGGCCGTTCGGCCACCCCTCCCGGCCTCCCACTCGAAGGCCGTAGGCTGGGGCGCACCATGACTGCGCCTTTCGCTGCCGATGCCCACACCCCCGTCGAGCTGCTGCACGCATTCCTGCGCGGCGGCCCCCCTTCGGTCGATCCCGCGGCCCCGCTGGTCACCTTCTACGACGACGCCACCGGCGAACGGGTGGAGTTGTCCGCCCGGACGTTCGACAACTGGGTGGCCAAGACCGCCAACCTCCTCCAGGACGAGCTGAACGCCGGCCCGGGCGACCGGGCGGCGCTGCTGCTGCCCGCCCACTGGCAGAGCGCCGTCTGGCTGCTTGCCTGCTGGTCGGTCGGAGTGGCGGCGGTGCCGGGCGGCGACCCGGCCGCCGCGGACCTGGTGGTCAGCGGCCCGGACGGGCTGGCGGCCGCCCAGGCCTGCGAGGGCGAGCGGGTGGCGCTCGCCCTGCGCCCGCTCGGCGGCCGTTTCCCGCAGCGCCCGGACGGCTTCCTCGACTACGCCGCCGAGGTGCCCGGGCAGGGCGACCGCTTCGCGCCGTACTCCCCCGTCGCCCCGGACGGGCAGGCGCTGGAGACCGCGGTGGACGGGCTGCCGCTGAAGCTGACGGGCGAGCAGACCGTCGCGCTGGCCCGGGAGGGAGCGGCCCGCCTCGGCCTGAAGCCCGGCGACCGTGTGCTGTCCACCCTCTCGTACGACGACTGGGCGGGCCTGGAGGCCGGCCTGCTGGCGCCGCTGGCGGCCGGCGCCTCGGTGGTGCTGTGCCGCAACTCGCAGGCGCTGGACGCCGAGCAGTGGGAGAAGCGGACCGAATCCGAACGGGTGACACTGCGCCTCGGGTGACCCCCCGGCCCGGGCCCGGCGGGTAGGTATCCCTGCCATGGCCGAGGACGACACCGAGCACCCCCCGACCGACGACTCCCCTACGGAGACCTCTCCGACGGACGTTCCCCCCGCGGACGCTCCCCCGGACGGGACCGGACGCCCGCGCAGGCGCCGGCGGTGGCTGATGATCACCGCCGGCGTCGTCGCGTTCCTGCTGGTCGCGACCGGGGCGCTGCTCTGGATCGCCTACCGCAAGCTGGACGGCAACATCCGGACCGACGCGGCCACCGACCGGCTGCTCGCCAAGCTGGAGGCCGAACGGCCGAGCCGCACCGCCGGCGCGCGGGGCGCCGAGAACATCCTGCTGATCGGCAGTGACGACCGCTCCGGCGCGAACGGCTCCTACGGCACCGACGCGGGCACCCAGCGCTCGGACACCACGATCCTCCTGCACCTGGCCGCCGACCGGAAGCACGCGACGGCGGTCTCCGTCCCACGCGACGTCATGGTCAGCGTCCCCGCCTGCGAGAAGCCGGACGGCACCCACAGCAAGCCGGCGCTGATGCAGTTCAACTGGGCCTTCGAGACGGGCGGCCCGGCCTGCTCGATCCGTACCGTCGAGCAGCTGAGCGGGATCCGGATCGACCACTACGTGATCCTCGACTTCAGCGGCTTCAAGACGATCGTGGACGCGATCGGCGGGGTCGAGGTGTGCGTGCCGCAGCCGATCCACGACAAGGACGCCAAGCTCGACCTGCCCGCCGGCCGGCAGACCCTGCACGGCGAGCAGGCGCTCGGCTACGTCCGGGCCCGGGAGAGCCTGGGGGACGGCAGCGACACCCAGCGGATGGGCCGTCAGCAGCAGTTCCTGGCCGCGCTGATCCGCAAGGTGGAGTCGCAGGGCGTGCTGCTGAACCCGGCCCGGCTGTGGCCGGTGCTGGACGCGGCGACCTCCTCGGTCCGGGCGGACGGCGGACTGTCCTCGCTCGGCGCGCTGTACGACCTGACCCAGGACCTGCGCGGCGTCCCCACGGCGAACGTGACCTTCCTGACCGCGCCGCGCCGCCCGTACCGCTACGACTCGGACCGGGACGAGTTCGTGCAGCCGCAGACCACCCAGCTGTTCACGGCGCTGCGCGACGACCAGCCCGTCGCCGTCCGGCCGCCCGGGTCGGCGCCGTCGGCGGGCGCGGCGGCGAACGCGAGCCCGGGCGCGGGACCGAACGCGGGCTCCGCCGAGGCGGCGATGGCGGCGGCGTCACCTTCGGCGGGCGCCTCGCCCACGTTCGAGGGACGCACCGCCGACGTGGACGCCTGCGCGCAGCACTGAGCGGGCCCCCCGGGCCGCGCCGCGCCGCAGGTCGGCGCGGGTGTGTCCGGAAATCGTCTGGCGGAGAACGGAATTTACCTTCGCTTTGTTCACGCATGATGCAGATCACACCCGGAACGATTCCCCCATTCGGCTCGTCTACTGTGTCCGGATCGGCCCGTTCAGGACGGGTGGGCCGGAGCCGTGACCGGTCGAAGGTAGGGAACCCCCCGTGCACGAGGAGCAACCGGAATCCGGTCGGTACCGGGTGGACCCGGCGCCCGGTGTCCCCCGGCAGCGCCGCCGGGCCGCCGAGGCACCCGAGGCACCGGCCGGAGAGGGCCGCCGGGACACCCGGCGGCGGGCTGCCGCCCTCGCCAAGCGCAACCGGCGCCGGCGCGCGCTCAAGTGGACCGCCGGGACGGGCGCCCTGGTGATGGCCGCGGGCTGCGGCGGGGCGTACTACCTGTACCAGCACTTCAACAACAACCTGACCTCGGTCAAGGTCCAGCTGGGCGACGAGGCGGAGCGCCCCAAGGCCGCCGGGGAGGCGCTGAACATCCTGGTGATCGGCACCGACAGCCGGGAGGGCCTCGGCCGCGAGTACGGTGACGCGGGCAGCACCGGGCACGCCGACACCACGCTGCTGTTCCACATCGCCAAGGACCGCTCCAACGCGACGGTGGTCAGCCTCCCGCGCGACCTGATGCTGCCGATCCCGGAGTGCCAGAGCGCCCAGGGGAAGAAGATCCCGGGCTCGGCGCGGGACATGTTCAACAACAGCCTCGGCCAGGCGGGACGGGACGCGGGCTGCACCTGGAAGACCGTCGAGAAGAACACCGGGATCCGGGTCGACCACTTCGTGCAGGTCAACTTCGAGGCGGTGAAGACCCTGTCCACCGCGGTCGGCGGGGTCGAGGTCTGCGCGGCCAAGGACATCAACGACAAGGACTCGCACCTCAAGATGACCAAGGGCCGGCACGTGGTCCAGGGCGAGGAGGCGCTGGCCTTCGTCCGCACCCGGCACGCGGTCGGCCAGGGCGGCGACCTCAGCCGGATCCCGCTCCAGCAGCAGTTCATCAGCTCGATGATCCGCAAGATCAAGACCGACGACACCCTGACCAACCCCGCCAAGCTCTACAAGCTCGCGGACGCCGCCACCAAGGCGCTCACCGTGGACGACGGCATCGGCAGCGTGGACAAGCTGAAGGACCTCGCGCTGGACATCAGCAAGGTGGACACCAAGAACATCACCTTCGCCACCGTGCCCGTCGTGGACGACCCCCAGGACAAGGACCGGGTGATCTTCAAGCAGCCGGACGCCTCCCAGGTGTTCGCGATGGTCGCGGGCGACCGCTCGCTGACCGAGACGGCCGCCCCGCCCGCGCCCGACGGCGCCGGCTCGGCCGCCCCGACGACGCCCGCCGCCACCGCCCCGGCGGTGGACACCAAGGGCGTCCAGGTGACGGTCCGCAACGGCAGCGGCAAGCGCGGGCAGTCCGGGCCGACCGTCGAGAAGCTCCAGGCGAAGGGCTTCGCCAAGGCCGCGGTCGGCAGCGACGCGCCGGTCGCCGCGAGCACCACGGTCTCCTACCCGGCGGGCCAGGAGGCCGAGGCCAACGCCTTGGCCGCCGCCCTCGGGCTGCCGGGTGACGCCGTGAAGCCGGCCGCGAAGACGGACCCGAAGGCCGGGCTGCTCCTGGTGCTCGGCAAGGACGCCCTGAGCGCGCCCGCCACCCCGGGGGCGGTGCCGACCGCGGCGCCCGAGGACCTCCAGCGGGTGCAGGCGGACGACGTCGACGCCTGCGCCAAGTAGCTGCCGGGGCAGGAGGGTTCCGGCCGCCTCGCGGTGCCCTTCGCCGGTTCGGGCACCGCCGGTGGCCGCCTCCTCGTCCGGCAGCGGCTCGCCGGCGCGGCCGACCCGGCGCGACGGGGCGTCAGCCGGTCTTGGAGAGCAGGTTCTTCGAGGACGGGCTGACGCTGGCGAT
The DNA here is from genome assembly GCF_055575755.1 of Kitasatospora sp. NPDC034035. Lineage (NCBI taxonomy): Bacteria > Bacillati > Actinomycetota > Actinomycetes > Kitasatosporales > Streptomycetaceae > Kitasatospora > Kitasatospora sp. NPDC034035. The sequence goes on from NZ_JBVISA010000050.1 coordinate 29,135, forward strand.
CACCCGGCGCGCCAGCGAGCGCGGTGAGGTGAGGAAGCCGAAGCCCCAGCTGAGGTGCATGGTCGCGAACGCCACCGGCAGCAGTGTCCTGGCCTTGACGGACAGGCCGCGGCCCTCGGTCACGGCGCCGCCGACGATGCCCAGCAGGTAGGCGCCGGGCACCGCGAGGAAGGCCGGGTGGACGGCCGCGCCGAGCACCAGCCCGAGGGTGACCGCCAGCAGCGCGGCCGGCGGGGCGAGGTAGCGCAGGTTGACCGAGCCGCGGTGGTAGCGGGTGACCACCCGGCGCCAGCGGCCGTAGTCCTTGTACTGCTTGGCCAGCGCCCGCACCGAGGGCCGGGGCCGGTACGTCACCTTGAGCTGCGGGGTGAACCAGACCAGGCCGCCGTCCTGGCGGATCCGGTAGTTCAGCTCCCAGTCCTGGGCGCGGATGAACTCCTCGTTGTAGCCGCCGAGTTTCTCCAGCACCTCGCGCCGGAACACCCCGAGGTAGACGGTGTCCGCCGGGCCGGCCAGGCCTCCGGTGTGGAAGGCGGCGTTGCCGACACCGAGCTTGGAGGTCATCGCGGCGGCGACCGCGTTCTCCCACTCGGTCTCGCCCTCGGCGTGCATGATGCCGCCGACGTTCGCCGCGTCCATCTCGCCCAGCAGCCGGACCGCGGTCGCGATGTAGCCGGGGGTGAGCAGACCGTGGCCGTCCACGCGCACCACTATCGGATGGCGGGAGCCCCGGATCGCGGCGTTCAGCCCGGCGGGCGTCCGGCCGGTGGGGTTCGCCACCGTCCGCACCCGCGGGTCCTCGGCCACCAGCTCGGCGGCGATCTCGTCGGTACGGTCGCTGGAGGGACCGAGGGCGATCACCACCTCCATCGGCCCCGGGTACTCCTGGTCCAGGATGCGCCGGACAGCCGTGCGCAGGTGACGTTCCTCGTTGAGCACCGGCATGATCACGGAAACAGCCGGCAGCTCCTCAGCAGCCTTGGTGTTCATCGGGGCCACCGTACCGGTGCGGACGCGTCCCCGTCTTGTCCCGGTCCGGGCGGCCGCGCACTCCTCGCGGCGCGGCACCGGCACTGTGATCAAGGTCACCGCGCTCTCCCGTCGGCGCGGGCCCGGACCGGGGCGGACGCGGAGTTGGTGGGGCCCTCGGCGCGGCACGCGGCAGGGGCCGGGTGCGGTGCGCACCCGGCCCCTGTCCCGCGTCCCCGTTCCGACGCCCCCCGGCGCCGGAACGGGTCCGTCGCGCTTCAGTCCGCCGCGCTTCAGTCCGTGGCGATGGCGGTGAGGACGTTCATCCGTCCCGCCCGGAAGGCCGGGACGAGCGCGGCGACCAGGCCGATCACCACCGAGGAGACCAGGGTGATCGCGATCGTGGTGGTGGGGACGGAGAGCGCCCCGAGGCCCTGGTCCCGCAGGACCCCCTGGGCGGTGACGCCCCAGGCGAGGCCCAGCCCGGTGCCGAGGACGGCGCCGAACACCGCGATCACCACGGACTCCAGCCGGATCATCCGGCGCAGCTGGCGGCGGGAGAGCCCGATCGCCCGCAGCAGGCCGATCTCCCGGGTCCGCTCGACCACCGACAGCGCCAGGGTGTTGACCACACCGAGCACGGCGACCGTGATCGAGAGGGCGACCAGCCCGTAGATCAGGTAGAGCAGGGTGTCGACCTGGGACTGCACCAGCTCCTTGTAGCCGGCCCGGTCCTTGATGGTCAGCTGCGGGTACTCCTTGAGCCCGTCCTCCAGCGCGGTCAGCGTCCTGTCGACGTCGGCGCCGGAGGAGGCCTTGGCGAAGAAGGTCCACACCGGCGGCTGCTCGGCGGCGGGGACGACCTCGGCCATGGTGTCCATGGCGACGAAGGAGCCGTCGCCGAACAGCTCACCCTTGGCGAAGACCGCGCCGACCGGCAGCACCTGGGTGTGGCCCCTGCCGTAGTCGACGGTCACCTGGTCGCCGACCTTCAGGCCGTGGTCCTTGGCGAAGGTCTCGCCGATCCCCAGCGAGCCGCGGCCGACCGAGTCCGCCGCACCGGAGTTGACGGTCGGACGGAAGTCGGTGCCGAGGAATCCGGGCGGCACGGCGGTCAGGTCGGTCTTCGCCTTCTGTCCGTCCGGCAGCCGGACCTTGGCGGCCTGGAAGCCCTTCTGGATGGTGACGTGGTCGATGCCCGGGGTGCGGCGCACGATGTCCAGCATCTCCGGGGTGACCTCGGTGCCGCCGCCCGCGATGATGTAGTCCACGCCCACCGACTTGTCGATCTGTGCGCCGGCCGAGGTGACGGCCGAGGAGCTGAACACCGCGGAGGCGATCACCAGCGCCAGGCCGATCATCAGCGCGGCGGCGGTGGCGCCGGTGCGGCGCGGGTTGCGCATCGCGTTGCGCTGGGCGAGCTTGCCGGACGGGCCGAACACGGCCGGCAGCACCGCGCCGAGCACCCGGACGATGGCCGAGGCCAGCAGCGGGCCGAGCACCACGAAGCCGACCAGGGTGAGCACCACGCCCATGCCCAGGTACTGGCCGCCGGTGGCCGCCTTCTCCGACCGCGCGCCGAGCACCAGCAGGGTGCCGCCGCCCGCCGTCAGCAGCAGGCCGACCGCCGTACGGACCAGGTTGGCGCGGCCCTCGGCCGGGGTGCCGTGGTCGCGCAGGGCGGCCATCGGCGAGATCCGGCTCGCCCGGCGGGCCGGGAACCAGGCCGCGACCAGGGTGACCACGATGCCGAGCGCGTAGCCGGCGACGAACACGTCCGGCCCGATCTGCAGGTCGGCCGCCTTGAGGTCCATGCCGATCGCGTTCATCAGCTTGATCAGGCCGACCGCGACGCCCAGGCCGGCCGCGACCCCGAGGGTCGAGCCGAGCACGCCCAGGATCAGCGCCTCGACCAGCACCGAGCGGTTGACCTGCCGGCGGCTGCCGCCGATGGCGCGCAGCAGGCCGATCTCCCGGGTGCGCTGGGCGACCAGCATCGAGAAGGTGTTGATGATCAGGAAGCCGCCGACGATCGCCGAGACGAAGGCGAAGCCGAGCATCGCGTACTTCATGAAGGCGAGGCCGCTGCCGACCTGCTTGGCGTTCTCGTCCTTCTGCTCGGCCGCGGTCTTGGCCTGGTAGCCGCCGCCGACCTTGGCCAGCGCCGCGGCCTTGAGCTGGTCGTTGCTCCGGCTGCCGTCGCCGAAGGCCTCGATCGAGGTGTAGGCCGGCTCGCCGAGCAGCAGCTGCTGGGCGGTCGGGGTGTCCAGGAAGCCGAGGGCCGCGCCCGGGTTGGTGGCGGTGAAGGTGGCGATGCCGGCGATGGTGAAGTCGTGCTTGCCGCCGGAGTTCTCGACCCGGATCCGGTCGCCGAGGCCGAGCTTGGCCTTCTTCGCGGTGTCCGCGTCCAGCACCAGCTCACCGGAGTTCTGCGGCGTGTGGCCGGAGGTGATGGTGACCGGGTTGCGCGGGGTGTCGGTCCAGTTCCCGAGCAGGGTGGGCGCGCCGCTGGTCGGGCCGACCAGCTTGTTGGTGGCCGGGTTGACCAGGATCGCGTTCCCGACCATGACCTGGCCGACGGCTTTTTTCACGCCCGGCACCGCGGCGACCTGGTCGGCGAGCGCCACCGGGACGGTCGACGGCTTGGCGGCGGCCTGCTGCTCCTCGTCATCGGCCGGCTTGGGCGGCTGGACCGAGACGTCGGAGGCGGTCGCGGCGAAGAGCTTGTCGAAGGTACTGGTGGCGGTGTCGGAGAACACCAGGGTGCCGGAGACGAAGGCCACCGACAGCACGACGGCGATGAGCGAGAGCGCCATCCGGCCCTTGTGGGCGAAGAAGCTCCGCAGTGAGGTCTTGAGCAGCATGATCGTGTCGTCCCGTCGCTCAGCTGGTGCGCTTGCCGTCGAAACGGCGCATGCGTTCGAGGACGGAGTCGGCGGTGGGCGCGTGCATCTCGTCGACGATCACGCCGTCGGCGAGGAAGAGCACGCGGTCCGCGTAGCCGGCGGCGACCGGGTCGTGGGTGACCATCACCATGGTCTGGCCCAGCTCGTCCACCGAGCGGCGCAGGAAGGTCAGCACCTCGGCACCGGCCCGGGAGTCCAGGTTCCCGGTGGGCTCGTCGCCGAAGATGATCTCGGGGCGGGCGGCCAGCGCCCGGGCCACCGCGACGCGCTGCTGCTGGCCGCCGGAGAGCTGGGTCGGGCGGTGCTTGAGCCGGCCGGCCAGGCCGACGGTCTCCACCACCTGGTCCAGCCAGGCCTGGTCGGGCCGGCGGCCCGCGATGTCCATCGGCAGCGTGATGTTCTCCAGCGCGTTCAGGGTCGGCAGCAGGTTGAACGCCTGGAAGATGAAGCCGATCTTGTCCCGGCGCAGTCTGGTCAGCTGCTTGTCCTTGAGGCCGGTGATCTCGGTGTCGCCGATCCAGATCCGGCCGGTGCTCACCGTGTCGAGCCCGGCCAGGCAGTGCATCAGGGTGGACTTGCCGGAGCCCGAGGGGCCCATGATCGCGGTGAACCGGCCGCGCTGGATGTCGACGTCGACCGCGTCGAGCGCGGTGACCTTGGTCTCGCCGGAACCGTACGCCTTGGTGACCTGACGGGCCGAAGCGGCGACGGCGGAGGCTCCGCCGGGAAGCTGGGGGTCGTACACGGCTGCTGCTGCCGTCGTCACTGGAGTCTCCTAGAGGAAAAATGCGCTCACCCGTTGGCCCCCAGCCTCACGGGCCCACCCGCCTCACGACATGGCGCAGGCGGTAGTCCTCGACCGGGAGTTGTCTCCACCCTCCCGGTGGACCTGGCCACCGGACCCGACCGGATCGGGCCGCTTCCTGGCGGTGGGGATGTAGGAACCACGTTAGGAGTGGACGGCGGACCGCTCGTCATCCGACGGAATGAAGCGGCTCAACCAAGGTTCTACGGGGCGCGGCGCGCCTCCCCCTAGGGGTCGCCGCGGCCCGTCTCGGGGACGCCCCGTACGGGCCGCGGCCGCGGTTGCCGGCCGGTCAGCGCCGGTCGGCGCCGGTCGGTAGCCGGTCGGTAGCCGGTCGGTAGCCGGGTGGCAGCCCGCCAGAAGCCGGTCAGTGCCGGTACGGGCAGCCGCTCCGGGGCCGTGGCGAGGCCCTCGACGACCGGGGCCGGCAGAGCAGCGCGTACTGCCGGGCGTCCGGGCCTTGGCGGACGTTGCGGCGGAACGATCCGGTACGTGCATCAAAACTGCTACAAGAGGCCTGGCCGGCCCCCCGGGGGGAGTCAGCCCGACCGGGGTCGGGCATCCTCGACGGCATGAACACGTGGCAGGAGGGCCGCCCCGGGGGCGGCGGGAACCCGTACGGCGGCAACGGCGGAGGCAGCGGGAACCCGTACGGCGCAGGCGGCGGAGGCGGCACGGCGGCCGAGCCGCCACTGCCGTCCTCGCTGAATCCGCGCGGGCCCGGGGCGTCCACGCCGCAGCAGCTGGGGCAGGGGCAGCAGGGGCCGTCCCGGCTCGGCGGCGTCCCGCAGCAGGGGGCCGGCGCGCCCGGCGTCCGCCCCGGCGGCCCGGCCGGTCCCGGATATCCGGGCGGGCCCGGCGGCCCGGATGGGCCGAGTGGTCCCGGTGGTCCCGGTGGTCCCGGCAGTGCCCGGCCGGCCGGTGCGCCGGCCGCCAAGCGCTGGCCGCGGCGACGGATCGTGAAGTGGTCGGTCTTCGGCCTGCTGATCGCCGTCATGGTGACCTCCGTCTCCACCTGGTTCTGGGCGGACTCCAAGCTCAACCACGAGAGCGTGCTCGCCGACTACCCGGGCCGCCCGGCCGCGGGCAAGGGCACCAACTGGCTGATCGTCGGCTCCGACAGCCGCCAGGGCCTCACCGACTCCGAGCAGGACGACCTGCACACCGGGCACGACGAGGGCAAGCGCAGCGACTCGATGATGATCCTGCACGTCGGGGACAACGGGAACACCCTGATGAGCATCCCGCGCGACTCCTGGGTGCCGATCCCCGAACACCCGGGCAGCAACGGCAAGCCGGTCAAGGGCACCACCGCGAAGATCAACTCGGCCTTCGGCGCCGGCGGCGGCCGCCTGCTCGTCCAGACCGTCGAGCAGAGCACCGGCATCCACATCGACCACTACGCCGAGATCGGCTTCGCCGGCTTCGTCGGCATCGTCGACTCGATCGGCGGCGTCGAGATGAAGATCGACCAACCCGTCAAGGACAAGGACTCCGGCCTCGACCTCCAGGCCGGCGACCAGACCCTCACCGGCAAGCAGGCCCTGGCCTTCGTCCGTCAGCGCCACCAGATGGCCGACCAGGACCTCGGCCGGATGCGCAACCAGCAGAAGTTCCTCGGCGCCCTCGCGCACCAGGCCGCCTCCCCGGGCAACCTGCTCAACCCGTTCACCTTCTACCCGCTGGTCGACTCGGCGCTCGGCACCCTGATCGTGGACGACGACTGCGGGCTGACCGACCTCGGCTCGCTCTTCCTCGCCATGAAGGACGTCAACGGCGGCAGCGGCAAGACGATCACCGTCCCGATCGGCAACGCGGACTACCGGACCAAGACCGGCGAATCCGCGGTGCTGTGGGACGCCAACAAGTCCAAGCAGGTCTTCGACGCCTTCAAGAACGACACCACGGTGCCGGACGTCAAGTGAGCGAGCGGTGACTTCGAGTGACGACGGCGCCACAATGAGTGAATGCCACTCGTCACCGCACTGATCTACCGCCGTCGCCACCGCCTCCTGGGCCGCCTGGTCCAGGAGGCGCTCGCGTTCTCCGGCATGGAGGTGCCGGCCGCCTGCGAGATCGGGCCCGGCCTCACCGTCTTCCACCGCGGCTTCGGCACCGTGCTGCACCCGTACACCGCTCGCCCGTTCCGGCCCAGTCCGCCTCGACCCGGTCCGTCTCGGGCTCTCCCGCTCCGCGCCATCCCGCTCCGGGCTATCCCGCCTCGGCCTGACCGGCGTACGGCAGCAGGCCGGTGCCGCACTCCGGGAGGCGGACCAGCCACTCCCCCGCGCCGCCCGCGGCCTCGGTGGCACCCGCGTAGCCGTAGTGGATCGGCTGCCCGTCGCCGCCCAGCCAGCGGGCGTGCGCCAGTTGCACCGACAGGGCGGCCGGGCGGTGCGGCGCGGCCTGCTCCAGCACCAGCTCGTGCTCGGTCTCGCCGGGCCGGAAGATCACCGCGGTCTCCGTGCTCGGACGGCGGCCGAAGACCCGCGCCCCGTCCGTCCAGTACGCGGCGACCGTCACGGCGAGCGTGCCGTCCACGCTGCCGGTGTCCGGCCGGACGTACTCCTCGTCGGCGACCCAGCGCGCGTGGTGGCGGATCTCCTCCGCGCCGCGGCGCTCGTCCCAACGCGCCCAGTAACCCGCCACCCGCTTGACGGTCATGCCCTCGCGGACGACCCGGACCGCGAACCGCGCGGGGCCGACCGGCTCGCCGGAGGCCGGTTCGAGGGAGGCGGGTTCGCAGGAGGCCAGGGAGACCACCGTCACCTGCTCGTACGTCACCTCGCCGTCGTCGGCGCTCTGCTCGATCATCGGTGAACCACCTTGCCGGAAAGTCGAGTTCGACCGCGGTTCGACCCGCGTCCGAGGAGAGCGTAAGGCGAACGCGGTGACGGCCGGCGCGATTGCCCGGTTCCGGCCCGGACGATCGCACCCCCGGCTACCCTGCCCCTCCCGCGACCCGGCCGGGCCCGCTCCGGTCCGGCCCGGTCCGGCCCGGTCCGGCCCGGCCTCAGCCGGGCAGGCGGTCCAGCGCGATGCCGAAGTGCTCGCGGTAGGCGGCCGGCGTCTCGGCGGCGGTGAGCTGCCGCTCGCTGCGGGTGCCGTCGGGGGCGGTGCGGATGAGCCGGGTGCCGCTGATCGTGGTCCGGCCGCCGTCCTCGGTGGGCAGGGAGCAGGTGGTCGAGCGGGTGAAGTGCGAGTCCGGCAAGGTGCTCTGCCACCAGCAGGTCGGGGCGAAGTCGGCGAGCGGGTACGGACGCGGGTCGAGGCGGTACTGCGGGGCGCCGTCCATCCGGACGTCCAGTTCGCCGTGGGCGCCGTGCGGGGCGACGGTGAACGTGCCGTCCGGGTCGGACTGCGGGGCGCGCTCGTCCAGGCGCAGTGGGTGCCGGGAGAACCGGCCGAAGCCGACGTCGGCCAGCCAGGGCTCGTCCAGGTCGACCCGCAGCGCGAGGTGGCCGAACGGCGGGCCGGGGCGCTCCCCGTCGAAGACCCGGCCGGCCAGCAGGCTCACCCGGTAGCCCAGGGAGCGCAGCAACTCGGCGAAGGCGCCGTTCAGTTCGTAGCAGAACCCGCCGCGTCGCCGGTCCACCACCTTGGCCACCAGGGCCGCCGGGTCCAGGACGACGGGCTCGCCGAGGTGGATGCTCAGGTTCTCGAAGGGGACGGCCCGCAGGTGGGCCTGCTGCAGCCGTGCCAGCGCGCCCGCCGACGGCTCCCCGGGGTCCGGCAGGCCGATCCGCGCCAGGTAGGCCGTCCGTTCGGCGGGTGTCAGGCCCTCGCGCACCGTGTCGTGATCCATCCGCCCATTCCAGCCGGGACGGGGGCACCAGGCCATCGGTCCTTGGGCTTAGGACCTGGCGGCGGTGCTCCCGGGACCGGAAACGCCACCGCCCCGGAAAGGAAGGTCGGACCTGCCGACTTCCCACTCCGGGGCGGTACGGGTTGCCAGGGCAGCGGTGATTACTCGACCACGCCGGACTTGGCGATCTTGATGGTGGCCGAGGTGCGGCCGCTCTGCGAACCGAGCGACTCGATCTTCTTCACCAGGTCCATGCCCTCGACGACCTCGCCGAAGACGACGTGCTTGCCGTCCAGCCAGTCGGTGACGATGGTGGTGATGAAGAACTGCGAGCCGTTGGTGTTGCGGCCGGCGTTGGCCATCGACAGCAGACCCGGGCGGTCGTGCTTGAGCTTGAAGTTCTCGTCCGCGAACTTCTCGCCGTAGATGCTCTTGCCGCCGGTGCCGTTGTGGTTGGTGAAGTCACCGCCCTGCAGCATGAAGGCCGGGATGACGCGGTGGAAGCCGGAGCCCTCGTAGCCGAAGCCGTTCTGGCCGGTGGCCAGCTCGCGGAAGTTCTGGGCCGTCTTCGGGACGACCTCGTCGAACAGCTTGAAGACGATGCGGCCCGCCGGCTCGTCGTTGATGGTGATGTCGAAGAAAACGTTGGAACTCATGCAGGGATCATGGCATGAGCGGTCGGCTCCCGCGCGGTACCCCCGGGCGGGCGCGGGCGCGCCCCGCCGTGTTATCCGGCGTGCCGTCCCGCGAGCTGTCCCGCCGGCGCGGGGTAGTCGGTGTACCTCTCGGCCCCGCCGCCGTACATCAGCCCGTCGCGGAGCGGGCCGAGTGCGGAGGGCTGGAAGAGACCCGCGGTTTCCGTGTTCGTCCTCATGCCGGAACGGTGGAAGCTAACATCGATGTCAGGTTCAAGAGGCCTTCACTCGGCTCGGCCAGGCACGGATGACGGGACGGACGGCATGCGGATCGGCGAACTGGCCCGGCGGACGGGCGTGAGCGAGCGTTCGCTGCGCTACTACGAGCAGCAGGGCCTGCTGGCGGCCCGCCGCACCGCCGGCGGCCACCGGGAGTACCCGGAGGCCGCCGTCGACCGGGTGGTGCACATCCAGGAGCTGTACGCGGCCGGGCTGCACAGCCGCACCATCTACAAGATCCTCCCCTGCATGCAGGACGCCGACGGCAGCCCGAGCGAGATCGCCACCCCGCTGCTGGTCGAGGAGCTCACCGCGGAGCGCGAGCGGATCGACCGGATGATCACCGACCTGCTGCGTTCGCGCGAGGTACTGGACGAGGTGATCGTCACCGCCTCCGGGCAGCCGGCGTCCGAGGTCGCCTGACCACCCGGTCAACTGCCGGCCTCCGGCTTGCGGGCCAGCAGGTAGGCCTGCTGGACCTTCTCCTCGCCGTCCGGCTCGCGGACCGTACGGCAGGTGACCGGCAGGCCCGCCTCCCGGGCCAACTCCTCGACGTGCTCGGGCCGCAGGCGACGGAAGTCCAACGACACCGGGTGGCCGAAGGGCTGCTCCAGCCGCAGGGGCTCGTCGCCGACCTGGAAGGCGACCAGCAGCCGGCCCCCGGGGGCGAGCACCCGGGCGAACTCGGCGAACACCTCCGGGAGGCGCTCCGCCGGGGTGTGGATGATCGAGTACCAGGCCACCGCGCCGGTCAACTCGCCGTCCCCGAAGGGGAGGTCGAACAGCGAGCCGACGGCGAACGGCACCTCCGGGTAGGCCGCCCGCGCCAGCTCGACCATCCGCGGCGAGAGGTCGATCCCGCACACGTCCAGGCCGAGCCCGTGCAGGTGCTGCGTCACCCGGCCCGGACCGCAGCCGAGTTCGGCCGTCCTGGCGTCCGGGCCCTCGGCGCGGACCAGGTCGGCGAAGAGCGCCAGCACGGCCCGGTCCGTCGGCATGGAGTCCATCGCGTCCCGGAAGCGGTCGGTGTACTCGATGGCGATGGCGTCGTAGAACGCCCTGGTCGTGGCGAGGAAGTCCGGCTCGGCCATGGTCCGGCACCCTACCCGCGGGCCTCGGCCCGTAGCATCACGTTCGCCAACCAACGGGAGGGGAACGGACGATGAGCACGATCGGGGTCTACCTGGCGCATCCGCGGCCGGGCAGCTTCAACCACGCACTGTACGAGGCCGTGGTCGGCGAACTGCGGGAGCGCGGCTGCGAGGTACGGGCCCACGACCTCTACGCGGAGGGCTTCGCACCGCTGCTGACCGCCGGGGAGACCGGCACGGTGGACGCGGCGGACCACGCCGACGATGCCCACCTCGCCCTGCACCGCGCCGAAGTGGCCACCCTGGACGCGCTCGTGCTGATCCACCCCAACTGGTGGGGCATGCCGCCCGCCGTCCTGGTCGGCTGGACACAGCGGGTCCTGGTCCCCGGCGTCGCGTACAAGCTCGGCACGGCCGACGGCGAACCGGCCGGGCTGCTGCGGGCCGGACGGGCCCTGGTACTGAACACCTCGGACACGCCCGAGGAACGCGAGCGCAGCGAGTTCGGCGACCCCCTGGAGCGGATCTGGGCGGCCTGCGTGCTGCCGTACGTCGGCGTCACCGACGTACGGCGGACGGTGTTCCGCACGGTCACCGACTCGCCCGCCGCTGTCCGCGCCGAGTGGCTGCGGCAGGCGCGGGAGCAGGCGGCGGCGCTGCTCGACCGAGGGGGGCCGGGGGCCTGAGGGGGGAGGCTAGAGGTCCAGCTCCGCCACCGTCTGGTCGCCGCTCAGCTCGCCGGTCGGGCGGAAGCCGAGACGGTCGTAGAACTCCGCCGGGCCGTCCGGGCCGGGCACGTACGTGACGGTGGCGCGGGTGCCGCCGCGGCGGCGGATCTCGGCGCAGACCTGCTCCACCGCGAAACGGCCGTAGCCGCCGCGCTGCGCGTCGGCGTCGATCAGCAGGCGCCACAGACCGGAGCGGGCACGGTCGTCGGGCCGCTCCGGGTGGAAACGGAGGTCGAAGAAGGCCATCACGAAGCCGACCGGCACCTCGCCGTCCATGATCAGCCGGGGCCAGGCGGTCTCCCCGTACGCGTACGCCTCGGCCAGCGACTTCACCACCGGCGCGACCAGCCCCTCCTGGTCGGGGCGCACCCGCAGGGCGAGGGCAGCGTCGATGTTCCCGGGGGTGACGGCGGCCAGGCTGAGCTTGGCGGACGCGGAGGGCGTGGCGGGCGCGGAGGGCGTGGCGGAGGCGGAGGGCGTGGCGGACATGGCGGGCAGCCTAGGGAGCGGGGCTGCCCGCCGTCGCGCGGTTTTCCTCAGGAGCGGGGAGGCCCCGCCGTCACTCGCCGGCCAGGAAGTCGGTGCCGCGGCCGACCGCCGCCCAGACCTCGACTTCCTGCCGCGCGCCGTCCAGGTTGCCGAGGACGGCGTCCACGGCGTCGCTGCCGAGCGCGAGCCGCAGCGGGGTCCGCTCGGCGGCCAGGGCGGCCAGGATCGCGGCGGCGGCCTTCGCCGGGTCGCCGGGCTGCTTGCCGTCGGAGTCCGGCAGGCCGGTGCGGACCGGGCCGACCACCGGCTCGTACGCGGCGATCGGGGCGGTGTGGGCGAGCGCGCCGCCGCCCGCGAAGCCGGTCCGGAACGCGCCCGGTTCGACGACCAGCACCTTGATCCCGAACCCGGCGACCTCCTGCGCCAGCGCCTCGGACAGGCCCTCCAGCGCGAACTTGGTGGCCGAGTAGGCGCCCACGCCGGGGAACGAGAAGCGGCCGCCCATGCTGCTCATCTGCACCACCGCGCCGGAGCCCTGGGCGCGCATGTGCGGCAGCACGGCCCGGGTGAGCGCGGCCGGGCCGAAGAAGTGCAGGTCCATCAGGTCCCGCAGGTCGCGGTCGGTGTACTCCTCGACGGCGCCGATCAGGCCGCGCCCGGCGTTGTTCACCAGGACGTCGATCCGGCCGTGCCGCTGCACGGCCTCCGCGACGACGGCGGGGATCCGCTCCTGGTCGGTGACGTCCAGCCGGACCGGGATCACCCGGTCCGGATGCGCGGCGGCCAGCTCCGCCAGCGTCTCGGGGCGCCGGGCCGCCGCGACGACGGTGTCGCCGGCCGCCAGGGCGGCCTCGGCGATCGCCTGGCCGAAGCCGGAGTTGGCGCCGGTGATCAGCCAGACCTTGCCGGCCGGGTGCTGCTCGGGGGTGTTGCCCATGTTCCGTGATCTCCCGCGATTGTCGTTCGCTGCCTGCCAGTTGACGATCATTTATGACACCGGGTGCGGGGATCCGTCCAGGATGGTTCGATGCCGGACGACATGACGGGGGGCGACAGGACGTCGGACAGCAGACGGCCCCCGACCGCGGACGGGCGGTCGGGGGCCGTGGGCACCGGGGTCGCTCGTTGCGACCCGGCCGGATTACGGGAGGTTGCGGGCCATGACGATGCGCTGGACCTGGTTGGTGCCCTCGTAGATCTGCGTGATCTTCGCGTCCCGCATCATCCGCTC
>NZ_JBVISA010000051.1:0-41786 GCF_055575755.1 Kitasatospora sp. NPDC034035
ACGTTCGACGCGTAGACCAGGTGCTTGCCGTTGTAGACCACGTCCGTGAAGTCCTTCACCGAGGCCCACCCGTTCGCCGGCTGCGCCAACGCACCGGTCGACGACCAGCGGTACGTCGACGGCAGGCTGCAGTTGCCCCCCGGCGGGGTCGACGTCCCGGACAGGCCGGTCCACTTCTGGTTGCTGCCGCCGGTGCAGTTCCAGAGCTGCACCGCCGTGCCGTTGGCCGTGCCGGCGCCCGCGACGTCCAGGCACAGCCCGGATTCGACGCCGACGATCGTGCCGTCGGAGTTCACCCGCCACTGCTGGTTCGCGGCGCCGCTGCAGGTCCAGATCTGCACCCGGGTACCGGCCGTGGTGGCGTGGCCCGGCACGTCCAGGCACTTGTTGCCGTACACGGTCAGCTGGTTGCCGGACGTCGACGTCCACAGCTGGTTGGTGCCGCCCGAGCAGTCGTAGATCTGCAGGGACGCGCCGTCGCGCTGGTCGGCGTTCGACACGTCGAGACACCGGCCGGAACCCGCACCGCGCAAGGCGCCGCTGGTGTCCGCCTGAGCGGGGGTTGCGACGAGCATCGCCGCCAGCGCCGCCACGGCCGCGACCACGGCGGTGAGCACCGCGGACACCGGCCTGCGACTGGAACCTCGTTTGTGCATGGGATCTCCTTCGTGAACGGATGGAGCTGTCACCCGGCTTTGTTATCGCTCACATACGCGGGTGCGCGCCTGCCGTGAGCGCGCACCCCCGCGGCTCAGGTCACTTGAAGTTCCAGTGCTGGTTGGCGCCGCCGTTGGAGTCCCAGATCTGGACGGGAGTGCCGTTGGCGGTCTGACCACCGGGGATCTCCAGTGCGCGGCCGCTGGCGACGTTGGTCAGCGTGTAGGAGCCGTCGCTGTTCTGCCCGGCCCGCCAGTGCTGGTTGGCGCCGCCGTTGGAGTCCCAGACCTGCATCTTCGTCCCGTTGCCCGTCTGGTTGGCCGGCTCGTCCAGGGCGCGGCCGCTGGCGATGTTCGTGAGCGTGTAGGAGCCGTCGCTGTTCTGGGCGGCCCGCCACTGCTGGTTGGCGGCGCCGCCGGCCTCCCACACCTGGAGCGGGGTGCCGTTGCCGTTCTGTCCTGCGGGCTCGTCGAGAACGCGTCCGGCGGCCACGTCGGAGAGCGTGTAGACGGTGCCGGAGACGATGCCCCCGCCCGGCGTGCCGTTGGCGCTGCCGCCCAGGGTGGTGAGGACCGCGCCGTACGCGGGCTTCTTGTTGCCGTTGTTGTCGAACAGCAGGGGGTTCTCGCCGCTGCGCCAGGAGTCGCTGTCGCGGATGCCCCATGCCGTGATGCCGGTGCACCGGGCGACGTTGAGGCAGGCGTTCACCGCGTTGGCGTACGCGGTGGTGGACGCCTGGGCGATGTCGAGCTCGGTGAGCTGGACGTCAACGCCCAGAGCGGCGAAGTCGGACAGTGTGGTCCGGAAGTTGGACGGCGGGCCGCCGGCGCCGAAGTGGCTCTGGAAGCCGACGCAGTCGATGGGCACGCCGCGGGACTTGAAGTCCTTGACCATGGTGTAGACGCCCTGGGTCTTGGCGTCGGTCCAGTTCTCGATGTTGTAGTCGTTGTAGCAGAGCTTGGCCGAGGGGTCGACGTTCCGGGCGGTGCGGAAGGCCTCCTCGATGAAGCCGTCGCCCAGCACGTTCTGGAACACCGAGCTGCGGTGCCGGCCGCTGCCGTCGTCGGCGAAGGCCTCGTTGACGACGTCCCAGGCGTAGATCTTGCCCTTGTAGTGGGACATCTCGGTGGTGATGTGGTTGTCCATCACGCCGCGCAGGGTGTTCGCGTCGCCGATGGAGCTGACCCAGGACGGGAGCTGCGAGTGCCAGACCAGGGTGTGGCCGCGCATCCGCTGGCCGTGCGCCGAGGCGTGGCCGACGATCGAGTCGGCGGGGGCGAAGTTGAAGTTGCCGCGGGAGGGTTCGATGGTGTCCCACTTCATCTCGTTCTCCGGGGTGATCATGTTGAATTCCCGGTCGAGAATGGTGGAGTACGTCGCGTCACCGAGCCGGCCGGCGGCCACGGCGGTGCCGAAGTAGCGGCCGCTGCCGGCAGCGGCCGCGCCCAGCGTGGTCGACCCGGCGGCATGAGCCGCGGGGCTCGCGGTGACGACGGTGGCCGCACCGACGAGCATGCACGCGGCCGCCGTCAGGGTCTTGCGGGGGAGGGGTTTCGTGTGGAGCCAGGGCATGACGGATCGTTCTCCTCGGGTGGGGGATGCCCGCGCACCGGTCGGGGGCGGGCGTCGTCCTGGTAGTCGTGCGCGTACTGCCGGGTGGAGCGGTTCCTGCCGGGGCAGCGGGGGCGTGTCCGCGCGGCGCCCGGCCGACTGTCCGGCACTGACTGTGAGCGTTAACAATCAAGGGCGGACACGGGCCCGGCCCCGCAGGTGCAGGTGAGATCTCCGGCAGGCGTGGTACGGCGTCAACGCCTGGGGCGGTGGCGGGTCGTCAGCTCGCGCTGCAGGAGACCGTCGGCCACGTGGTGCTGCCGTTCTTCATCACGGTCATGCCCCAGGTGTTGCCCGCGCCGTTGGGGGTGGCAACGAGGGTCTGGGCGTCGGGGTAGGACGCGTTGATGTTCCAGGTCGAGCTGATCTTCTCCGGGGAGGGCACCTTCACGGTGACCTTCCAGGGGGTCGATCCGGTGACCGAGACGTTCAGGTTGTACCGGTCGCTCCACGAGTCACCGGCGGAGAGTGTCGCGGTGCAGCTGCCGCCGGTTCCACCGCCGGTGCCGCCGCTGGAGGAGCCGAGCGTGATGTCGGAGCTGCCACTGCTCCGGTAGCCCTCGGTGGCCATGATCTCGTAGTTCATGGTGCCGAGGTTCATGCCGTACTTGGCCCACGCGTCGAAGTGGTTCCCGACGGTGATGGTTCCGCCGGTCCGTTTGGCCTGACGGACGCTCCAGTACTGGTTGAAGGTCTTGATGCCCTCGATGGAGGGGGCGTTGTAGCGCGTCGTCTCGTAGATGTCGTAGGTGCCGCCGTCCGTGGTGACGGTGCCCTTGTACGCGCCGGTGGGCTTGTAGGAGCCGTAGTTCTCGACGACGTAGTACTCGACGAGCGGGTTGGTGCTCCAGCCGTAGAGCGAGAGGTAGGCGTTGCCGCTGGTGCTCCACGTGCCCGAGTAGGTCACCGGGTTGCGTGACCCGGTGCTCCAGCCCTTGCCGGCGACGAAGTTGCCGGCGCCGCTCCAGGAGGTGCTGTAGTGACCGCCGCCGTTCAGGGACATCGAGGCCGCACCGGTGCCCTCGGTCCAGAACGAGTAGAAGTATCCGCCGTCGGTGCCGGTCTGGTTCGTGGTGACGGTCGCGGCCTCGGCGGTGCCGGGCGCGACCAGGACGGCGGCGAGGGCCAGGGGGAGGACGCGCGCCTTGCCGGCCGGCCGCCGGGGGTGATCGACCTTGCGGCTCTTGCGGTGGGGAAAGTTCACGGGGGTGATCCGTCCTGCCGATGGGTGGGAGTGCAGCACTGCGCCGCCGACGGCCGCGAGGGTGGGGTCGCCCGGACGGCGTCGCGCAGTGGTTGCACGGAACCGGCTTGTCGTCAACAAGTCCGCGCTTGTGGGTGGTTGGCGACGCGGGGGGCCGGGATCCGGGGCCGCTCGGACTTGTCGACGGCGCCAGTGTTGGCCTGAGCCCGACAAGTTGTCAACGCTTTCGACCGAAACAGCGATACCTTCGCCCGCTCTCAGGTCCGCCCCCGCCGGTGAACGTGCTGGCCAGGCGCTCGGCGGTCGACCGCCGGGCCGAGGGGCTCGGTCAGGAGCCTCCCGATTTCCCTGCGGTTCCCCCACGTTCCCCACGGGTGGATCGCAATCAACGCGGAAGAACTGCGAAAGTTTCGCGATCCGGATGTCGGTGCCCCGTCGGGGTTGCTCGCGGCGCGGGGGCCAGTGCCGCTCCGGTCAGGGCCGGCTGGGCGCCACGGCGCTGGAGCGCACCACCAGGGTGGTCGACAGTTCGAGGCGGGTGGGGGACGCCGGGGCCTCCCCGGTGCGGAGGGCGAGGATCAGACGGGTCGCCTGTTCGGCCATCTCACGCAGGGGTTGGCGGACGGTGGTCAGTGCGGGGCTGGTCCATTGCGCGATGTCCAGGTCGTCGTAGCCGACCACGGACAGGTCCTCGGGGATGCGCAGGCCGCGGACCCGGGCGGCCTCCATGACCCCGAGCGCCTGGAGGTCGCTGCCGGCGAAGATCGCGGTGGGCCGGTCGGGGAGCTCCAACAGCCGTTCGGCCTGGGCGAATCCGCCCTCGGTGTGGAAGTCGCCGAAGGCGGTCAGCGCGGGGTCGACCGCCAGGCCGGCCATGGACATCGCGGAGCGGTAGCCGTCCAGTCGGGCCAGGGAGCAGAGGGTGTCCTCGGGGCCGGTGACGATGGCGATGCGCCGGTGGCCGAGCTCGATCAGGTGCCGGGTGGCGGCGAGGCCGCCGGCCCAGTTGGCCGAGCCCACCGAGGGCACGTCCGGATCGGGGTTGCCGGCCGGGTCGACGATCACGAACGGGATGGAGCGTGCGCGCAGTTGGCGCTTGAACTCGGGCGGCAGGCTGGAGAAGACCAGCACGACACCGAGGGGGCGCCGGCGCAGCACCGCCTCGATCCACTCCGGCCCGGGGGCGCGGCGTGAACCGCTGTGGGTGACCACGACCGCCGCTCCGTGCTCGCTCGCCACGGCCTCGACGCCACGCAGGAGTTCCATCGCCCAGAGGCTGTCGAGCTCGTGGAAGACGATCTCGACGAGGGGTGCTTCCCCGCCGCCGCGCGCGGCGCGCCGGTAGTCGTGGCCGCTCAGGACCTGCTCGACGCGGACGCGGGTGGCCGCCGCCACGTCGGTACGGCCGTTGAGGACCTTCGAAACCGTCGAAACGGAGACCTCGGCCTCGCGCGCGATGTCCGCGAGGGTCACCCGTCCCAGTTCATCGCCCTTTTCCATGGAGGCAGCATAAGGCACGGGCGGCGCAGGGCAGTTGGCGCATCACGCTTCAGTAACCCCCGATCCGGGGGGTTGACCCGAAACCTGTCCGCAACCTAGCGTCCCGGCCAGCGGTAATTTCGAGAAACAGGTCGAAACTTTAGGGGACTTGTGATGAAGAGGCGCACTTTAGCGGCTGCACTCGGCCTGGCCGCGGTCATGGCGGGGACGACCGCCTGCGGCAGTGGCGGTTCCTCCTCCGCCGGCGGGGGCTCCGGCACGATCCACGTCCTGGTCTACGGGGACGCCAGCAACAAGGTCGAGAAGCAACTGGTCGACACCTTCAACAAGACGTCGAAGGTCAAGGCCGTCCTGGACACCATCCCCGGCGCGGACTACCAGGCCAAGCTCAACACCGTCATCAACACCCCCCAGGCGCCGGACGTCTTCTTCAACTGGGGCGGCGGCAGCATCCAGCCCTATGTGAAGTCCGACCTGCTGCTCCCGTTGGACGACATGATCGCCGCGGACCCGGCGCTGAAGAGCAACTTCCTGCCGTCGGTGTTCAACACCGCGGTGATCGACGGCAAGTCCTACGGCATCCCGATGCGCGGCACCCAGCCGGTGCTGCTGTTCACCAACAAGAAGGTGCTGGCCGACGCCGGCCTGAGCGCCCCGAAGACCTGGGACGACCTGCTGGGCGTCGTCCGGGCGCTCAAGGCCAAGGGCATCACCCCGATCGCCCTCGGCGGCGGCGACCAGTGGCCGACCCTGATGTGGTACGAGTACGTGTTCGACCGTGTCGCGGGCCCCGAGCTGTTCCGGAAGGCGCTGTCCGGAGACCGGAGCGCCTGGGAGAGCGAGGACGCCAAGAAGGCCCTGGGCATGCTCAAGCAACTGGTCGACGCCGGGGCGTTCGGCTCGAACTTCGACTCGGTCAAGTTCACCGACGGCGGCTCCCCGGCCCTGCTGGCCAAGGGCAAGGCGGGCCTGGAGCTGATGGGCTCCTGGGAGTACGCCACCCAGCGGGACGCCAACCCCGACTTCGCCAAGAGCGGTCTCGGGTACGGCAACTTCCCCGCCATCGCCGGCGGCAAGGGCGACCCGGCCGACGTGGTCGGCAACACCAACAACTTCTACTCGGTGCTGAAGAAGAGCAGGCATCCCGAGGCAGCCGCCGCCTTCCTGAAGCTCATGTACTCCGAGGAGTTCGTGAAGGCACAGCTGGCGATCGGCAACCTGCCGACCACCACCAACACCGAGCAGTTCCTCGCCACCGCGGACAACCCCGACTACTCGAAGTACCAGTACGACCTGGTCAAGGCCGCCCCGTCGTTCCAGCTGTCCTGGGACCAGGCGTACCCGCCGGCCGCCAACGCGCCGATCCACACCGCCGTCCAGCAGTTCTTCAACGGCAAGCTCGACGTGGACGGCTTCATCAAGGCCATGCAGGCCCTGCCCGCCTCCTGAGACGGATCGCCATGAGTGCTCCCTCCTTGGTGTCCGGGTACGGTCGCCGCCTGCGGGCGCGGCCTCGCCGGACCGGCGTCGGGGTGACCCGCCCGGGCCTTGCCTGGGCGCTGCCCGCGACCGTGTTCTTCCTGATGTTCGCGCTTCTGCCGCTGGTCCTGGTGGCGGTGCTCTCCTTCACCAGCTGGAACGGCGTCGACGCCCCCCGGTTCAACGGCTTCGCCAACTGGACCAAGCTGCTGCACGACCCGGTGATGACGCAGAGCGTCGGTCTGACCCTGGTGCTGACCGTGGCCGGCGTGGTCGTACAGACCCCGGTGAGCATCCTGCTGGGCGTGTGGGCGGCCGGTCGCCAACGCAACCGTGCCGTGCTGTCCGCGATCTTCTTCGTCCCGCTGCTGCTGTCCGCGACCGCGATCTCGGTGGTCTGGCGCGCCATCCTCGACCCCAACTTCGGTGTGCCGTCGCAGCTGCAATGGCTCTTCGGTGACGGCAATCTGATGGGTAGTCAGAAAAGTGCCATCGCGGTGCTGACCTTCGTCGGCATGTGGCAGTGGACGCCCATGCACGCCCTGATCTACCAGGGCGGCGCCCGGGCGATCCCGCAGGTGCTCTACCAGGCCGCGTCCATCGACGGCGCGGGCAAGGTGCGGCAGTTCTTCCACATCACCCTGCCGCAGCTGCGCAACACCGTGATCACGTCGATGATCCTGATGCTGGTCGGCGGCCTCACCACCTTCGACACCGTCCTCATCCTCACCCAGGGCGGCCCCGGCACCGACACCACCAACAGCGCCTACTACATGTACCAACAGGCCTTCAAGAGCTTCGACTTCGGCGCGGGCTCGGCCATCGCCCTGGTCCTCGTGGTGGTCGCCGCCCTGATCTCGCTGGCCGTCGTGCGCCTGTCCGGCTACGACAGGATGCGCAGCACGACGGAGGGACTTTGATGCGACGGCGTCCCAACCACCTCGCCGGGCTCGGCTCGCTGCTCTGGCTGGCGCTGGTCGGCTTCCCGCTGTACGTCCTGCTGATCGCGACCTTCCGGACCCGCTCCGACTACTCCTCGCAGGGGCCGCTCACCTTCCCCGCGCAGCTGACCCTGCAGAACTACATCGACGACTTCTCCAACGGCTTCGGCCGGGACTTCCTCAACACGCTCCTCGTCACCGTGAGCGTGGTCGCGATCGTGCTGCTCGTGGTGCCCCCGCTCGCCTACGCGATCGTCCGGGCCCGGGGCAGGACCATCGGCACGGTCTTCCGGATCTTCCTGCTGGGGCTGGCGATTCCGGCGCAGGCCGTGATCGTGCCGATGTTCTACGTCATCAGCAAGGCCGGCCTCTACGACAACCTGCTCGGAATCATCCTGCCCACCGCGGCGTTCTGCCTGCCGGTGTGCACGCTGGTCCTCACCGGCGCGATGCGGGACATCACCGGCGAGCTCTACGAGGCCATGGCCATGGACGGTGCCACCCCCTGGCGGGTGTTCTGGCAGCTGGTGCTGCCGCTGTCCAGGGGCGGTCTCTCCTCCGTCGTGGTCTTCGCCGCGCTGCAGGCGTGGAACGGCTTCCTGTTCCCGCTGATCCTCACCCAGTCGGAGAGCACCAAGGTCATCACACTCGGCCTGTACGACTTCCAGACCGAGCACGGCGTCGACGTGCCCGGTCTGCTCAGCGCCGTCGTGCTGTCGACGCTCCCCGTCCTCATCGTCTACCTGTTCGCCCGACGCGCCTTGGTCCAAGGCCTCATGGGCGTCGGAGGAAAGTGACCGGCAACTTGACTTCCTCTCCCTCGTGGACGAGGGGGATTCCCCTCAGCCTCGCGGTTGAGCCGCTGCGCGTGTGCGCTGCGGTGGGACTACTTCCTGCTTCGCCGACGACTGCCCGCCCGGAGTGCTCCGTTGAGGTCTGACACCGTCTCCACAGGCTGCAACCGCCAGTCCGGCGGCCAGGATATTGCGTGCCGCGTTCACGTCCCGGTCATGGGTCGTCTCGCAGTCACACGCCCACTCACGGACGTTCAGCGCCATCCTGCCCCGCAGGGTGCCGCACTGCGAGCACAGCTTGGAAGAGGGGAACCAGCGGTCGACGACCACGAGTTCCCGCCCGTACCAGCCGGCTTTGTATTCCAGCATGGACCGCATCGCGGACCACGACGCGTTGGCTATCGCACGGGACAGCTTCCGATTCTGGATCATGTTGCGGACAGACAGGTCCTCGATCACGAGCGTTTGGTTTTCGCGCACGAGTCGAGTGGTGAGCTGATGCAGGAAGTCCCTGCGGCGATCCGCGATACGGGCGTGGACGCGGGCGACCTTCAGCCGGGCCTCGGCCCGGTTGGCGGAGTCCTTGGCCTTGCGGGACAGGTCCCGCTGGGCCTTGGTCAGGCGCTCGCGGTCACGGCGCTCATGGCGGGGGTTGGTGATCTTCTCCCCGGTGGACAGGGTGACCAGCGCGGTGATCCCGGCGTCGATCCCGACGGCAGCCGTGGTGACGGGCATGGGCTCGGGGTGGTCATCGCACAACATCGAGACGAACCATCGCCCGGCGCCGTCCCGGCGGACGGTCACGGTGGACGGCTGCGCACCAGCGGGAAGCGGACGGGACCACACGATATCGAGCGGTTCCGTCATCTTCGCGAGCCTCAGTCGGCCGTCCCGGAAGCGGAACGCCGACGAGGTGTACTCGGTGGATGCACGGGACTTGTGCTTGGACTTGAACCGGGGATACCGGGCACGCTTCTGCCAGAAGTTCGAGAAGCCGCTCTGCAAATGCCGAAGCGCCTGCTGCAGCGGAACCGACGACACCTCGTTGAGATGAGCCAGTTCCTCGGTCTTCTTCCACGCCGTCAGCATGGCGCTGGTGGCGTTCTAGTTCACCCGCTCCTGGCGCAGCGTCCACGCCTCCGTACGGGCGTGCAACGCCATGTTGTAGACCTTCCGGACACACCCGAACGTGCGCGACAGCTCAGCTGCCTGCACATCGGAAGGGTAGAAGCGGAACTTGAACGCCCGCTTCACCGAAGTGGTCTCCACGGATCACACGCTAACACCATTCCTGATAGATACATGACGCTTGATCATCTACCGAAACACCGCACCAGCTTGACGGCGCTTCGGCTTTCCCTGACCCGCTACGCGGGCAATCCGTTTCCTCCCCCGGCTGAAGCCGGGGGTATCCACGGAGGTATCCGATGAACCTGGCCGTCCCGTCCACCGCTCCGACCGCCCGCTGGCGCGACCGCGCGCTCAGCCCCGAGGAACGCGCGGACGCCGTGCTCGCCGAGATGACGCTGCCGGAGAAGCTGGCCCAGCTCGTCGGCGTCTGGGTCGGCGCCTCCGACGAGGGCGGAGACGTCGCCCCGCACCAGCACGACATGGAGGATCCGCCCGCCCTCGACGACCTGCTCCCGTCCGGGCTGGGCCAGTTGACCCGGCCCTTCGGCACGGTGCCGGTCGACCCGGCGCTGGGCGCGCTCTCACTGGCCCGCAGCCAGCAGCGCATCGCCGCCGCGAACCGGTTCGGCATCCCGGCCCTCGCGCACGAGGAGTGCCTGGCCGGCTTCGCCGCCTGGGGTGCCACCGCCTACCCGGTGCCGCTCTCCTGGGGTGCCACCTTCGACCCGGACCTGATCCGGCGGATGGCCGCGGCCATCGGCCGCGACATGCGCGCGGTCGGCGTCCACCAGGGCCTCTCCCCAGTCCTCGACGTCGTCCGGGACGCCCGCTGGGGCCGGGTCGAGGAGACCATCGGCGAAGACCCCTACCTGGTCGGCACGGTGGCCACCGCCTACGTGCAGGGCCTGGAGTCGGCGGGGATCGTCGCCACGCTCAAGCACTTCGCGGGGTACTCGGCCTCGCGCGCCGGACGCAACCTCGCCCCCGTGGGCATGGGCGCGCGGGAGCGTGCCGACGTGATCCTGCCGCCCTTCGAGATGGCGGTGCGCGAGGGCCGGCCCCGTTCGGTCATGCACGCCTACACCGACACCGACGGCGTCCCCTCGGCCGCCGACGAGGCGCTGCTGACCGGGCTGCTGCGCGACAGCTGGGGCTTCGAGGGGACCGTGGTCGCCGACTACTTCGGCATCGCCTTCCTCAAGGTGCTGCACGGCGTCGCCGGAGACTGGGCCGAGGCCGCCGCACTCGCCCTGGCCAGCGGCGTGGACGTGGAACTGCCCACCGTCAAGACCTACGGGGAGCCGCTGCTGCGCGCCGTCGAGGACGGGACCGTGCCCGAGTCGCTGGTCGACCGGGCGCTGCGCCGGGTGCTGGTGCAGAAGGCCCAACTCGGCCTGCTGGACCAGGACTGGGAGGCCGTCCCGGCGGCGATCGCCGGTCGGCCGCTCGACGACCCGCACGCGCTGCGCGGCTCGGTCGACCTGGACCCCCCGGAGAACCGCGCCCTCGCCCGGGAGATCGCCGAGCAGGCCGTGGTGCTGCTGCGCAACGACGGCACCCTGCCGCTGCGCGGCCCCCGCCGGATCGCGCTGATCGGCCCCAACGCCGACACCCCGACCTCGGTGCTGGGCTGCTACGCCTTCCCCGTGCACGTCGGCAGCCAGCACCCCGGGATCCCGGTCGGCATCGAACTGCCCACCCTGGGCCAGGCGTTGGCAGCCGAGTTCCCCGACAGCGAGATCCGGACGGTGGCCGGGGCGAGCGTCGACGGGCTCGACACGTCCGGCTTCGCCGAGGCCGTCGAGGCGGCCCGGCAGGCCGATGTCGTGATCGTCGCCCTCGGGGACCGGGCCGGCCTGTTCGGGCGCGGCACCAGTGGCGAGGGCTGCGACGCCGAGTCCCTGGAACTGCCCGGCGTGCAGCAGCAGTTGCTCGACGCACTGCTGGACACCGGCAGGCCGGTCGTGCCGGTGCTGCTCGCCGGCCGCCCCTACGCGCTGGGACGCGCGGCGACCGAGGCGGCGGCCCTGGTGCAGACCTTCTTCCCCGGCGAGGCCGGGACCGGGGCGATCGCCGCCGTGCTCAGCGGCCGGACCAACCCCTCGGGCCGACTGCCGGTCAGCATCCCGGCCCGGCCGGCCGTGCAGCCCTCCACCTACCTCGCCGCCCGCCTGGCCGGACCCAGCGAGGTGTCCAGCACCGACCCGACCCCCGCGTTCGGATTCGGGCACGGCATCGGCTACACCACGTTCGCCTGGACTGACCTGGAGGTGGAGCAGGCCGCCGCCACGACCGACGGCGAGTTCGGCCTCGCCTTCACCCTGCGCAACACCGGTGAGCGGAGCGGCAGCGAGACCGTCCAGCTCTACCTGCACGACCCCGTCGCCTCCGTCGTCCAGCCGGTCCTGCGGCTGATCGGCTACCGGCGGATCACCCTCGACGCGGGGGCACGGACCCGGATCCGGGTCCGCGTCCCCGCCGACCTCGCGTCCTTCACCGGACGCGACGGCCGACGCATCGTCGAGCCGGGCGAGCTGGAACTGCGGGTCTCCGCCTCCAGCACCGACGTCCGGCTCACCGCCACCGTCCGACTGGACGGCCCGGTCCGCGCGCTGGAACACACCCGGCGCCTGCACGCGGACTTCCGGTGCACCTGATCCGTCACCGGGCCGGCCGCCGACGGAACCTTCCCCACACCCCCTGGCAATCCCGACGGAGAGGTCCCATGTTCCGATCCCGCTCGTTACCGTCCCGTCTCCTGGGCATCGTCGCCGCGATCGGCCTCGCGGTCGGCCTGAGCCTGCAGGCCGCGCCCCAGGCCGCTGCCACCCCGCAGGCCGCCGCCTCGCTGACGCAGATCACGAACTTCGGCACCAACCCGACAGGTCTGCTGATGCACCTGTACGTGCCGAGCAGCGTCAGGGCCAACCCACCGATCCTGCTGGCCCTGCACGGGTGCCAGGGGACGGGGCCCTACCTGTACTCCAGCACCGACTTCGGGTCGCTGGCCGACCGGTACGGGTTCCTCGTCATCTACCCCTCGACGAACCCGAGCGGAAGCTGCTGGGACGTCTCCTCGGACCAGGCGCTGACCCGCAACGGCGGCAGTGACCCGGTCGGGCTCATGTCGATGATCACCTACACGGAGCAGCACTACGGCGGCAACGCCAACGCCGTGTACGTGACCGGCGAGTCGTCGGGCGGGATGATGACGAACGTGATGCTCGCCGACTACCCCGATGTGTTCAAGGCGGGCGCGGCGTTCATGGGAGTGCCCTACCACTGCTTCCACACGGGCACCGTACGCGGCTGGAACGCGGACTGCGCCCAGGGCAAGGTGTCCATGAGCCCGCAACAGTGGGGCGGACTGGCCCGCACCACGGGGGATCCCGGCTACACCGGTCCGCGTCCGCGCGTGCAGCTGTGGCACGGAACCGCCGACACGATCCTGAGCCACAACAACCTCGGTGAAGAGATCAAGCAGTGGACCGACGTCCTCGGCGTGAGCCAGACCCCGTCGGCCACGGACACCCCCGCGGTGAACTGGAACCGTACGCGGTACGACAACAGCGCCGGCACCACCCAGGTCGAGGCGTACAGCATCGTCGGGGCCGGGCACCAACTGCCCGTCCAGGGAACCGCGATGGCCGCCAACGCCATCCACTTCATGGGCCTGGACGCGGGGTCCTCCGGCAGCGCCACGACCGGCGCGCTGCACGCGGTGGCCGCGGGCAAGTGCCTGACCGACGCGAACAACGCGACGCCGGGCACCCAGCAGCAGATCCACACCTGCAACGGCAGCGAGAACCAGACCTGGACCCGTACGGCATCGAAGCAGCTGACCGTGACCGTCGGCGGCAGCACGCTGTGCCTGGACGCCAACGCCAGGGGCACCACCGACGCCACCAAGGTGGTCGTCTGGTCCTGCAACGGCCAGGCCAACCAGCAGTGGCAGCTGAACTCGAACGGCACGATCACCGGAGTGCAGTCGGGGCTCTGCCTGGACGTGGCCGGCCTGGCCACCGCCGACGGCTCGCCCGTCCAGCTGTGGAGCTGCAGCGGCGGCAGGAACCAGCAGTGGACGTTCGGATGATCGGAGGTCGCCGCGGTCGCGCCGGTCGCGGTGACCCGGTCCGGCCGTAGCCGCGCGGTCTGCCCGCCCCGCCGTGACGGCGCGGCGGGCAGACCGCCCGGGCGGTGCTCAGGTGCAGTCGGTGCCGTTCAGGGTGAAGCGGGCCGGTGCCGTGTTGGCGCCGGAGTACGTCGCCTGGAACCCGAAGCTCGCGCTCGCCCCGGCGGCCAGGGTGCCGTTCCAACCGGCGTCCCGCGCGCTCACGGCGCTGCCGGACTGGGCCACGGCCGCGTTCCACCCGCTCGAGATCCGCTGGTCACCCGGGAAGCTCCAGCCGAGCGTCCAGCCGGAGACGGCGGCGGTGCCGGTGTTCCGCACGGTCACTGTCGCGGTGAACCCGCCGTTCCAGGCGTTGTCGACCCGGTACGCCACCGAGCAGGACGTCGCGGGCGGCGCCGGTGTCGCCCGCCGTTCGGCGGCGAACGCCGCGAGCCAGGCCAGCGAGGCGTTCCAGTTGATCGCCACCTCGTTGGTGGAGTACGAGCCGATGTCGTCGACGTAGCAGGCGGCCGGTGCGCAGCCCGTCAGTCGGGCCTTCGCCACCGGATCCTCCAGGCCGGCGTCCGGGCCGCCCGCGAGGGAGCCGGCCGGCGGGTGCGGCAGCGAGGCGTCGTTCTGGTGCGCCCAGAACCGGTGGTGCTCGTTCTCCGAGGCCCGCTCGCCGTAGCCGCTCACGTAGGAGCGGTCCAGCGCGTTGCGGCCGAGCAGGTAGTCCAGCGCCTCCAGCGCGCCGGTCCGGTAGCGCGCGGCACCGGTCAGCTCGTAGGCGACGGCCAGCACCATCGCGTTGCCGGCGACCGAGCTGTTGGACCCCCAGACGTAGCCGTCGGCGGCGATCGGCACCGCGTAGCCCTGTCCGGCCATGGTGGAAAGGTGGCCGTCGGCGGCCGAGATCAGCAGGCCGCGCAGACGCGTCACGTCGTCGGCGGGCAGGGCCACGCCGGGCACGGTGGCCAGGGTGATCCGGCCGAGCGTCGCGGTGCCGCCCCACCACAACGCGTCGACCGGCTTGGTGTGGTGCGGGGAGGAGGTGACCGCGTCCCGGTACTGCGACTCGCCGGTGGTGGCGAGGAGTTCGGCCGCGGCCCAGTAGAACTCGTCGGAGACGTCGGCGTCCTCGTACGCGCCGCCGCCGGTGTTGTCGGTCGCCGGGGCGAGGACGTTCGGGTTGGCCCTGGCCGCCGTCCAGGCGCGGCGGGCCGCGTCCAGGCAGCGGGCGGCGAAGGCGGCGTCGTACGGTGCGTACACCCGGGCACACTGCGCCGCGGTGGCGGCCAGGTTGAGCGTGGCGGCGGTCGAGGGCTTGTGCAACTCGCGTGGCTGTTCGTCGAGTTCGGGCCGGGTCGGCAGGCCGGTCCACTGCGCGTCGTGCATCTTGTGGAAGGCCATCCCGGCCATCGGCTTGCCGTCCGGGACCTGCATCCGCAGCAGGAAGTCCAGTTCCCAGCGGGCCTCGTCCAGCACGTCCGGCACCCCGTTGCCGCGCTCGGGAACGCGCAGGGTGGAGTCGCCCAGCGCCGCGTCGCCGCCCGAACGGTGGGCTCGTTCGAAGGAGTTGACCAACTCCCAGGCCGCGATGCCGCCGTTGACCACGTACTTGCCCTGATCGCCGGCGTCGTACCAGCCGCCGCGGACGTCCGACCGGTAGTCGCACACCCCGGCCTGGCACGGCACGCTGGTGTCGCCTTGGTTCGGCGCCACGCCCAGGTGGCCGGCGGGGCGCGCGTACGCGCTGCCGGCCAGGGCCGCGTCGATGGCGATGCCGCTGCGCTGCTGGTAGAAGAACGACATGCTGTCGGCGCGCAGCCCGTCGTACAGCGACGCCGAGATGTCGAACGGGTGGCTCGCCCGGCCGTCCACGACCAGGGTGAGGCCGGTGCCGGTGCCGGTGTACGCGCCGAAGTCCACCAGGTGCGTGGACTGGCCGGACGCCTGGTCGGCGCCGTGCACGGTGGTGGTGCCGGCGGCGACCTGCGTGCCGGCGGCGTCGCGCAGCTGCCAGGCGAGTGGGGAGGTCGTGGAGCTGATCACGGTCGCCCGCTTGGGCCCGTCCGGCAGGTAGCCGAGCTGGTTCACGCGGACGGGGAAGTCGGCGGCGGTGGTGACCGTGGCCGTGGCCGCTGTGGTGGTGGCCGGGGCGAACGCGGTGGCGGTCAGCCCGCCGGCGGCCAGGGCCAGGCCGGTGAGCGCGGCGGCCGCGCGTCGGGGCAGTGCGCGGCCGGAGAGGAGGGGAGGCATGGGTGGGGGCCTTCCTTTGGGGGTGGGGAGAGGGGAGCCCAGGGCGTGGGAGCGCTCCCACTTCCAATGAAGCCAGCCGCGCACAAGGTGCGTCAAGGGTGGGCAGGAGACGCGAGATTGACGTGACCTCAGGTACCGACCGGGTTCCGGAACGGCGCGGGCGCATCCGGCGGCCTCGGGTGCGCGGCGCGTTCAGCCCGAGGCCCGGACGACCAACCGGGTGGGCAGCACCACCGATTCGCCGCATGCCGGGTTCCGCAGCAGCAGATCCATGGCATGGGAGCCGAGTTCCTCCACCGGCTGGCGGACGGTGGTCAGCCCCGGCCGGCACCGCGCGGCGACAGGAGAGTCGTCGAAGCCGACCACGGCAACGTCCTCGGGGACCCGCAGGCCGTGCCGCCGAAGGGTCCTGAGGGCGCCCGCTGCCATCTGGTCGGAGGCGGCGAACACGGCGTTGACCTCGGGGCGCCGGTCCAGCAGTCGCTGCATCGCATGCTCGCCCGAGGCGCCGCTGAAGTCGCCGTACGCCACGGCCGGCCGTGCCGCGGCCATCGCGGCCACCGTCTGGTGGTAGCCGGCCAGCCGGTCCACGCCGGCGGCGGTGTTCGGCGGCCCGGCGATGGTGGCCACGGAGCGACGCCCGGACGCGCACAGCCGTCGCACCGCGTCCCTGGCGCCGGCGAGGTTGTCAGCGTCCACGAACGCCACCGTGCCCGGCTCCGGCGGCCGGCCCAGCGACACCACGGGCACCCCGGCCGCGTGCAGCAACCGGGCGAGCGAGGTGTCCCCCCAGGGGCCGACCAGCAGCACACCGTCGACGTGGCCGCCGCACAGGTAGCGCACCAGCGGCGGTCGCCGGCAGCGCCTGGGCACCGTGAAGACGGCCAACTCCCGTTCTGCGCCGGACAGGGAGCGCCGCAGCCCGGCCAGCAGCCGTACCGGGAAGGCGTCCGCGTGGTACTGCAGAGGATCCGCGAAGACCACGACGGCCACCACGCCGGTCGCCCGGGTGCTGGGCGCCCGGCGGCGGACGTACGCCAACTCGCGCACTGCCCGTTCCACCCGGGCCGCCGCCTCGGTGGAGACCCGGGCGGAACGGTTGAGCACCCGGGACGCGGTCGCCGTGGAGACGCCGGCGAGACGGGCGACCTCGGCCAGCGTCGGAGCGGGATCCTTGCCGGGAATGGGCTGGGGCATGGGGCCGTCCTGGATCGGTCCTCGACAGGGGAACCACACCCCGGACCCGTCACCCGCGCCGACCCACCACCCTTGCCAGCTTGGCCCGTTGAGCGATCAGCGTCAAGGGATCCGGCACTCCCGCTCACACGGGGTCGGGCAGCCCGGCGCGGCGGATCACCTCCGCGTACCACCGGGCACCCGGCGATCCCCCACGGATCAAGCCGGGGCCCGTGAAACACCGTCGACGGCCGTGGGAGCGCTCCCGGCGGACGCTGTAACTTACACGCTGCCGAGCCGGGCGGCCCACTGCCACCGGGACGCGGCTCCGCGCTGGTCGCCGCCGTTGTCCGGCCCCGCAGGGCCCGCCGGCCGGCGTCGCCGGGCCCTGCGGGCGCTTCCCAAGCCGGGCGCGCAAGCCCACGATCGCTCGCAGCACCTCCGTCCGCCGCGCGTCCCCACCCGCGTGGCGGTACCCCACCCATCTGGAGGACGCGCATGCGACGCGAAACCCTGCGTGCCAGGGGCAACCCGCTCACTCTCACCGCGACGGCCACCGCGCTCGTCCTGGTCGGTGCGGCGGGCGGCGCCGTCACGGTGCCCACCGCGGCGGCGACCGCCGGGCTGTCCTGCGGCGTGAGCTACGCCGTCAACGACTGGGGCAGCGGCTTCACCGCCAACATCACCATCACCGACACCGGCACCACCGCCATCAACGGCTGGACCCTCGGCTACGCCTACACCGGCAACCAGACCCTCCAGAACGGCTGGAACGGCACCTGGAGCCAGACCGGACAGACCGTCACCGTCACCAACCCCGGCTACGCCACCACCATCGCCCCCGGCGCCGGCTACACCACCAGCGCCAACTTCTCCTACAGCGCCGCCAACACCGCCCCCACCGGCTTCACCGTCAACGGCACCCCCTGCCGCGGCGCCGACCGGCCGCCGACCGTCTCGCTCACCTCCCCGGCAGCCGGGCAGACCTTCACCCCGGGCTCCACCGTGAAGCTCGCCGCCGACGCGGCCGACGCCGACGGCACCGTCTCGAAGGTGGACTTCTACGCCTCGACCTCGGCCGCCGCCAACACCCTGATCGGCACCGCCGTCACCGCGCCGTACGGCGTCGACTGGGCGAACGTGGCGGCGGGCGACTACTCGGTCACCGCCGTCGCCACCGACGACGCCGGCGCCACCACGACCTCCGGCCCGGTCGCGATCAAGGTGGCCGGGCCGAGCGTCCTGGTCAGCCCGGCCACGCTCGCCGTCCAGCAGGGGAGCACCGGCACCTTCACCGTCGCTCTCTCCCAGGCGCCGACCGCGAACACCACGGTCACGGTGGACCGTTCGGGCAACGACCCGGACCTGAGCGTGACATCCGGCGCCGGCCTCACCTTCACCCCCGGGAACTGGAACGTCCCGCAGACCGTCACCATCGCGGCCGGCACCGATGCCGGGCAGGTCGGTGGGACCGCCACCTTCACCGCCTCCGCGGCCGGCTTCGGCCCCGGCGCCGTCACGGTGACCGAGGCGGCGAAGACCTCGGGCTACGACCAGTACTTCCTGGACCTCTACAGCAAGCTCAAGAACCCGGCGAACGGGTACTTCAGCCCGCAGGGCATCCCGTACCACGCGGTGGAAACCCTGATCGTGGAGGCTCCCGACTACGGCCACGAGACCACCTCCGAGACCTACAGCTACTGGCTGTGGCTGGAGGCCGACTACGGCCGGGTGACCGGCGACTGGACGGGCTTCAACAACGCCTGGACCAACCTGGAGGCCCACCTGATCCCCAGTCACGCCCAGCAGCCCGGTCAGAGCACCTACAATCCGGCCAAGCCCGGCCAGTACGGTCCCGAGAAGGCCCAACCGGACCAGTACCCGGCCAAGTTGAACGGCGGTGTACCGGTCGGCACCGACCCGCTCTCCGCGGAGCTGGGCCGGGCCTACGGCAGCTCGGACATCTACGCCCCGGCCTGGCTGCTGGACGCCGACAACAAGTACGGCTTCGGGCAGTGCGAGGACGGAACCAGCAAGCCCAGCCTGATCAACACCTTCCAGCGCGGCCCGGAGGAGTCGGTCTGGGAGACGGTGCCGCAGCCCGACTGCGACCTGTTCACGTACGGCAACAGCAGCTCCGGCTTCCTCAGCCTGTTCAACGACGGCGGCGGCTCCTTCAGCAAGCAGTACAAGTACACCGACGCGCCCGACGCCGACGCCCGGCTGGTCCAGGCCGCCTACTGGGCGGAGCAGTTCGCCACGTTGCAGGGCAAGAGCGCGGCCATCACCGCGACCCTCGCCAAGGCCGCCAAGCTCGGCGACTACCTGCGCTACTCGCTCTACGACAAGTACTTCAAGCAGGCGGGCAACTGCCTCGGCTCCACCACCTGCCCCGGCGGGACCTCCAAGGCGAACGAGCAACTCGGCCTGCTGACCTGGTACTTCGCCTGGGGAGGGGCGGCCGACGGCAGCTGGTCGTGGCGGATCTCCGGCTCCGCCGCCCACCAGGGCTACCAGAACCCGATGGCCGCGTGGGTGCTCGCCAACGACCCCGGCCTGAAGCCGCTCTCGCCGAGCGCCGCCACCGACTGGGCGGGCAGCCTGGACAAGCAGCTCCAGTTCTTCCAGTGGCTGCAGTCCACCGAGGGCGGCATCGCCGGCGGCGCCACCAACAGCTGGGGCGGGAACTACGGCGACGACGCGGCACCGCCGGCGGGCGACCCGACCTTCTACGGCCTGTACTACGACTGGCAGCCCGAGTACCACGACCCCGCCTCCAACCAGTGGTTCGGGTTCCAGACCTGGTCGATGGAACGCTTCGCCGAGTACTACTACGCCACGGGCGACACCCGGGCGAAGGGCATCCTCGACAAGTGGATCCCGTGGGCGATGTCCGTCTCCCGGGCCGACCGGGCCACCGGCACCCTGACCACCCCCGACAAGCTCACCTGGACCGGCGCGCCCGACACCTGGAACGCCACCAGCCCCGGAAGCAACGCGGGCCTGCACGTCGTCGCGAGCGGCACCAGCACCGACGTCGGCGTGGCCGGCTCGCTCGCCAAGACCCTCGCGTACTACGCGGCCAAGTCCGGTAGCAGCAGCGCCCAGAAGTTCGCCCAGAACATCCTGGACACCCTGCACGCCAGGTACACCGACGGCCTGGGCTACTCGGCCGCCGAGACCCGCGCCGACTACAGCCGCTTCACCCAGGCCTACTCGCCGACCACCCACCAGGGCCTGTACGTGCCGCCCGGCTGGACCGGCAGCTACCCGGACGGCACCCGGATCAGCTCGGCGAGCAACACCTTCCTGTCGATCCGCCCCTGGTACACCAAGGACCCGCAATGGTCCAAGGTGCAGACCTACCTCGACGGCGGCGCCGCGCCGACCTTCACCTACCACCGGTTCTGGGCCGAGGCGGACATCGCCACCGCCTTCGACACCTTCGCCCAGCTGTTCCCGACCGTCAACCCGGGCAACTGACGGCCCACCCGCTCCGGCTCGGTCCCCGACCCGGCCCCCGACCCGGCCCCGGACCCGGTCCCGGCTCCGCCCACGCGCGCGGAGCCGGACCGGGCCGGACGGCCACACGGGCTCCAAGGACGACGACACCGGGAGCCCCGCCCGCCCCC
The DNA here is from genome assembly GCF_055575755.1 of Kitasatospora sp. NPDC034035. NCBI lineage: Bacteria > Bacillati > Actinomycetota > Actinomycetes > Kitasatosporales > Streptomycetaceae > Kitasatospora > Kitasatospora sp. NPDC034035. Next base: position 20,496 of record NZ_JBVISA010000051.1, read on the forward strand.
ACCCCCACCCCGTGGAGAAACACCATGCGCTGCTCGCTCCGTACGCGGTCCCTGCTCCTGGCCCCGGTGCTGGGCGCCCTCGTGGTCGCGGTCCACCCCGGGACCGCCCACGCCGCCGACCCCACCACCATGACCAGCGGCTTCTACGTCGACCCCGATTCCTCCGCGCGTCGGTGGGTCAACGCCAACCCGGGCGACGGCCGCGCCCCCGCCGTCCGGTCATCGATCGCCGACGTGCCGACGGCACGCTGGTTCGGCAACTGGAGCGGCACCATCGGGACGGCGACCGGCTCCTTCGCCGGCGCGGCCGCCGCCAAGGGCGAGCTGCCCCTCCTGGTGGCGTACAACATCCCTAACCGCGACATCTGCGCCGGGCAGTCCGGCGGCGGGGCGGGAAGCGCCGCGGACTACCGGACCTGGATCGCCGGCTTCGCCGGCGGCATCGGCAACCGGCCCGCGGTGGTCGTCCTCGAACCCGACTCGCTCGGCGACGAGAGCTGCATGACCCCGGCCCAGATCACCGAGCGCAACGCCCTGCTGAGCAACGCCATCGCGCAGTTCAACGCCAAGGCCCCGAACACCTGGGTCTATCTCGACGCCGGCAACCCCGGCTGGCTGAGCGCCGACACCATGGCCCAGCACCTGGCCGCGGCCGGGGTGAGCGGAGCGCACGGGTTCTCGCTGAACGTGTCGAACTACCTCACCACGACGGAGAACGTCGCCTACGGCAACGCCGTCAACGCGGCCCTGAAGTCCGCGAAGGGCTTCACCAAGCCCTACGTCGTCGACACCAGCCGCAACGGCAACGGCTCCAACGGCGCGTGGTGCAACCCGGCGGGGAGGAGGATCGGGACGCCCACGCAGCGGGGTGGCGGCGCCGAGATGCTGCTGTGGATCAAGGTGCCCGGCGAGTCCGACGGCAACTGCGGTGGCGGCGCCGGATCGACCGCCGGGCAGTTCCTACCCGAGGTCGCCTACAAGATGATCTACGGCTACTGACATGGCGCGGCCCGGCCCCGTCCGGGGCCGGGGCCGGCCGCCTCCACCGGTCAGGGGCCGATCGGCAGGACGGAGGTGGGTTCGGTGATCACGAGGGGCTCTCCGGCGGGGGTCAGATGACCGGAGGCCGGGTTGCGGTGGAAGGCCGTCAGGGTGTCGGAACCCTGGTTGGCGCAGAACAGGAGCCGCCCGTCGGAGGTGAGGGCGATGTCGCGGGGCCAGGACCCGCCACAGGCGGTGACGTCGATCAGCTCGACGGCCGCCCCGTCGTCGTGGAGGGCGTGCACGGCGATCGCGTCGTCGCCGCGGTTGGTCGTGTAGAGGAAGCGGCCGTCCGCGGACACCCGGACGGCGGCGGCTTGGTTGGCGTTCGGCGCACCCGGATCCCGGCGCGTCTGAAGCTCGGCGGTGGGTTCGAGGCGGCCGGAGAGTGCGTCCCAGGTGCAGACGGTGAGGGTGGAGGAGAGTTCGTTGAGGACGTAGACGTGTCCTGCCGACGGGTGGAACGCCAGGTGCCGGGGGCCACGTCCGGCCGGCAGTCGGACGGTTCGGTGTGCGCTGAGCCGGCCGGTGGCCGGATGGAAGGCGTAGACGTAGACCCGGTCGGTGCCCAGGTCGGTACACAGGAGGAACCGTCCGTCCGGCGAGGGGGCTGCCATGTGGGCGTGCGGGGTGGTGCGCAGTTCGCCGGAGGCCTCGCGGCCGGGATGGCGGACGGTCTGCACCGGCTCGGCGGCGGCGACCGCGTCGCCGGCGCCGGTGGGGATGACCGAGAGGACGCCGTCGCCGTAGTGGGCCGCGAAGAGGTGTGAACCGCTGGGGTGGACCGCGAGGTGGCAGGGGCCCATGCCACCGCTCATGGTGGTGGCGGGCAGACTGAGGGTCCCCGTGCGGGGATCGATCCGGAGGGAGAGGACCTGCCCGGCTTTCTGTTCCAGGACGGCGTGCAGGACCGCGCGGGTCGGGTCGACAGCCGCGTAGGACGGACGGTCGACCGGCAGGGTGCGAAGGAGACCCATGGTGCCGGTGGCGTCGTAGCCGACGGTGGACAGGCCGGCGCCGGGAGTGTCGGCCGGGGCGGCACTGCCGATGATCAACAGACCGCCGGACGTGGGGGTCGGGGGCTGGTTCAAGGACGCCTGCTCTCTGTCCACCGTTCGGCGAACGGTCTGTCACGGGGTGTGGCACAGGCGGCCGCGGGCGACGGCCGGGGTCTCCTGGGGCGGGTCGCCGTTGAGCGCGTCGCGGCCGGTGCCGGGTGGTCTGCCCGGCACCGGCCAACTCTGTCACGAGGCGTTCGACGCTGCGCTCCTAGGAGCCGGTCGGCGGCTGCAGTTCGCCGGTGCGGGCGACGCGGGCGTACCAGCGGGCGCTGGACTTGGTGGTGCGGGTCTGGGTGGGGTAGTCGACGTGGACCAGGCCGAAGCGCTTGTCGTAGCCGTACGCCCACTCGAAGTTGTCGAGCAGGGACCAGGCGAAGTAGCCGCGCAGGTCCGCGCCGTCGGCTGCGGCCCGGTGGGCGGCCGCGAGATGGGCGTGGAGGTAGGCGGTGCGTTCCGGGTCGTCGACGGTGCCGTCCTCGCCGATCTCGTCGTGGTAGGCCGCGCCGTTCTCGGTGACCATGAGTGGCAGGCTCGGGTGGCGTCGGGCCAGTCCGGTCAGCAGCTGGTGCAGGCCGGTGGGGTCGACGGCCCAGCCCATCGCGGTCAGCTCGCCCGGGGCCGGGTGGAAGCCGACCCGGTCGGCGCCCGGCCAGGGGGTACCGGCGCCGGCGCCGTGGCCGTCCTCGCGGGCGGGGGCGGTGCCCTCGGCGGTTGCCGAGACGACGGTGGGCGTGTAGTAGTTGACGCCCAGCCAGTCCAGCGGCTGGTGGATCGCGGCCTCGTCGCCGGGGCGGACGAAGGTCCAGTCGGTGAGGTGGGCCGTGTCGGCGAGCAGGTCCTTCGGGTAGGCGCCCTCCAGCATCGGGCCGAGGAAGACCCGGTTGCCGACGGCGTCGATTTGGCGCACGGCGTCCTGGTCGGCGGCGGACGGGGTGAGCGGGCGCAGTGCGTGCAGGTTGAGCGCGACCGACAGACGGGCGGCGGCGGGCAGCACGCCGCGCAGTGCCGTGACGGCCAGGCCGTGGCCGAGGTTGAGGTGGTGGGCGGCCCGCAGGGCGGCCACCGGGTCGGTGCGGCCGGGGGCGTGGACGCCGGAGCCGTAGCCGAGGAAGGCGCTGCACCAGGGCTCGTTGAGGGTGGTCCAGTGCTCGACCCGGTCGCCGAGGGCCTCGCCCACCAGCGCGGCGTACTCGGCGAACCGCTCGGCGGTCGTGCGTTCGGGCCAGCCGCCGGCCGACTCCAGCTCCTGCGGGAGGTCCCAGTGGTAGAGCGTGGCGACGGGGGTGATCCCGGCGGTGAGCAGCTCGTCGGTGAGGCGGCGGTAGAAGTCCAGGCCCTGCTGGACGGCCGGGCCGTGGCCGGTGGGCTGGACGCGCGGCCAGGAGACGGAGAAACGGTAGGCGGTCAGGCCCAGTTCGGCCATCAGCCGGACGTCCTCGCGGAAGCGGTGGTAGTGGTCGGCCGCGACGTCGCCGGTGTGCCCCTGGAAGACCTTGCCGGGGGTGCGGCAGAAGGTGTCCCAGATCGAGGCGGTGCGGCCGTCCTCGGCGGTGGCGCCCTCCACCTGGTAGGCGGAGGTGGCCGCGCCCCAGAGGAACCCGGCCGGAAAGCGGGGCAGGGCCGTGGCGGGGGGTGGGGTCGTGGCAGGGGTGAGGGGGCTGGCGGGGGGAAGGGGCACGGGCTGCTCCCGGGGGTGAGGAGGTTCAGTTCTTGACGGCGCCGGCGGTGATGCCGCCCACGATGTGTTTGCCCAGCAGTGCGAAGACCAGTAGCAGCGGCACGGTGGAGATGAGGGCGCCGGTCAGCACGATCGCCTGGTCGACGCTGTGGTTGCCCGATCCGAGGCCGGCGAGCGCGACCTGGAGGGTGGGGTTGCCTTCCGGGGTGAGGGCGATGAAGGGCCAGAAGAAGTCGTTCCAGGCCTGGACGAAGACCAGCATGCCGAGGACGGCCATGGCGGGCCGCGCCACCGGGAAGACCACGTGCCAGACGATCCGCAGGCTGTGCGCGCCGTCCACCCGGGCGGCCTCGACCAGCTCCACCGGCAGGGCTTCGACCAGGTACTGGCGCATGAAGAAGACTCCGAACGCGGCGACCAGCGAGGGCAGCACGACCGACTGCAGCTGGTCCACCCAGCCCAGGTCGGTGATGATCTCGTACAGCGGGATGACGCTGAGCTGGGGCGGGATGGTCATGGTGGCGACCACGAGGGCGAGCAGCACGTTGCGGCCCCGGAAGGGCAGTTTGGCGAAGGCGAACCCGGCCAGGGTGGAGAACAGCACGGTGGACAGGGCTACCAGGCCGGCCACGACCGTGGTGTTGACCAGTGCCCGGCCCATGTCGACCTGGTTCCAGGCGAAGGCCAGGTTGTCGAACAGGTGCCGGCCCGGCAGCAGCGGCGCGGGTGCCTCGACCACCCGCTCGCCGGAGTGCGAGGCGGCGACCAGGTTCCAGTACAGCGGGAAGAGCGAGACCAGGGCGGCGAGCCCGAGCAGGACGTAGGTCAGCGGCCCGGCGTGGTGCTGGCGCCCGGCGGACGGACGCCACCGGGTGCGTGTCGTGGATGCGGTGCTCATGGTTCAGCCCCTCCGGCGAGGGTGACGGACGCGGACGACGAGCGCCTGTACGGCGCCCACGGACAGCAGGAGCAGCAGCATCACCCAGGCGATCGCGGAGGCCTGGCCGAGCGCCCCGGTCACCCACCCCTTCTCGTACATCAGCAGGCTGAGCGTCTGGAACTGGTTGCCGCTGCCGCCGCTGACCCCCAGGCTGCCGCCGAACAGCATGGGCTCGCCGAAGAGTTGGGTGGCGCCGATGGTGGACACCACGATGGTGAACAGGATGGTCGGGCGGATCGACGGGATGGTGACGCTGAGGAACTGCCGGGCCCGGGAGGCTCCGTCGAGTGCCGCCGCCTCGTACAGGTCCTGCGGGACGGCCTGCATCGCGGCGAGGTAGATCAGCGCGTTGTAGCCCGTCCAGCGCCAGGTGACGATCACCGAAATGGCGATCTGCGCGGGCCACTTGGAGGATTCCCAGTCCACCGGGTGGAATCCCGCCCAGCCGATCACGGTGTTGATCAGGCCGTAGTCGCTGTTGAACAGTTGGGCGAAGACCAGCGTCGCGGCGGCGATCGAGGTCGCGTACGGCGCGAGCACCGCGACCCGCAGGAAACCCCGGCCGCGCATCTCGTAGTTGAGCAGATGGGCCAGGCCCAGGGCGAGCAGCAGCTGCGGCACGGTGGAGATCACGCCGATGGTGAAGGTGTTGCCGAGCGCGTTCCAGAAGAAGTCGCTGTCCCACAGGGCGGTGTAGTTGCGCAGGCCGAGCCACTGGGCCTCGCCGCCGAGCTCGACCCGGTGCAGGGAGAGCCAGCCGGTGTAGACCAGCGGGAAGAGGCCGAAGGCCGCGAAGCAGAGGAAGAACGGCGCGACGAAGGCGTACGGCGCGGCGCGGACGTCCCAGCGGTACAGCCTGCTGCGCCAACGCGGCCTGATTGATGGGGTGTTGGGGGCGATGAGGTCCACCGTGACTACTTCTGGATCTTGTCGTCGATCAGCTTGTTGACGTTGGCCCACGCCTGCGCGGGATCGGTGCCGCGTTGCTCGATGTCGAGGATGCCGTTGTCGGTGATGAAGGTCTTCACCTGGCCGTCCCAGCGGCTGATCGGGACGGCCTTGATGCCGGCGGCGGCCTCCGAGTAGATCCGGCCGACCGGGGTGTCGCCGAAGAACGGCAGGGTGGCGTTCCGGACGGCGGGGGAGGAGAGGGTCTCCTTGGTGGAGGGGATGTTGCCGTTGACGCCGAAGACCTTCGCGTGCTGCGCGGGCGCGGTCAGCCAGGCCGCGAGCTCGGCGGCCTCCTTGACGTGCGGGCCGGACTTCGGGACGGCCAGGAAGGAACCGCCCCAGTTGCCCGCGACCGGGGCGGGGGCGATGTCCCACTTGCCCTGGTTCTCCTGGCCGGCCTGGTCCTTGATGATCCCGGTCATCCAGCTCGGGCAGGCGACGGTGGCGAACCTGTTGTTCTTGAAGCCCGCGTTCCAGGTGCCCTTCTCGTCGAACTGCCGCAGTTTGGCGGTGAGTCCGCCGGTGGCGGCGCTGGTGGCGACGGACCAGGCCTGCTTCACCCCGGGACTGTTCCGGTAGTCCAACTCGCCCTTGGCGTCCGCGTACTGGACCGGCTCGCTGGAGACGACGGCGTTGAAGAGGCCGCTGGCGGAGTCGTGGAACGCGGTGCCCTCGGGGGCCTTCGCCTGGTAGGCGCGCCCGGCTTCGAGGAACTTGTCCCAGCTGCCGGCCCAGAGCGCGCCGACCTGCGCGCGGTCGGTCGGCAGTCCGGCCTTGGCGAACAGGTCCTTGTTGTAGCAGATGGCCATCGGGCCGATGTCGGTGCCGAGGCCGATCACCTTGCCGTCCGCCGTGGTGGCCTGCTTCACCTTCCAGTCCAGGAAGGCGCCGAGGTCCGCGCCGCCCGTCTTGCCGAGGTCCGCCCACTTGCCCGCCAGGGCGGGCCCGGTGGCCTCGGCGATGTAACCGACCTCGACGGCCTGGATGTCGGCGAGTCCGCTGTCCCGGGAGAGTCGCAGCTTGAGCGTGTCCCAGTACTTCTGGCCGTCGGCCACGTTGGACTCGACGATCTTGATGCCGGGGTGCAGCTTCTCGTACTCGGCGTAGAGCTTGGCGCCGGTGTCGTTGTCGTAGCCGAAGGATCCGAAGGTGCCGATCCGCAGGGTGACGGTGCCGCTTGCGCCGTCGGCCTTCGTGCCGGTGCCGCCGCCGCTGCCACAGCCGGCCAGGAGGGCGGTGCCCGCGGCCAGGGCGATGAGCGCGGTGAGGCGTCGACGTCTGGTGGTGGTGGTGCCGGTGGTGCGCATTCCACTCTCCTCGTCCGGGGGTGGTGTCGTCCGGGGGTGGTACGTGGGCTCGCCGGTGGTGGCCCATGGAGGCATGGGAGCGCTCCCACGCCATGTCGGAAGGTTCCTGCCTCAGCTGATCCGGTGTCAAGAGGTGAAGTCGAATTGCCCTCAGGCGCACCGCCGTTGGCACGCCACCGTCACTTCCTGAACGCGGCCGAGCCATGGCGGTGCCGCGCCCCGGTGATCTACGATCCTCTGCCAAGCGGGCGCGAGACCGACGGCGGCGACGGAGGGCACGGGGGCAGTGAGCAGACGGCAGACCGGAAGGCCGACCCTGGAGGAGGTCGCGGCCCGGGCCGGGGTCGGGCGCGGCACGGTGTCGCGGGTGATCAACGGCTCGTCGCGGGTGAGTGAACAGGCGAGGGAGGCGGTGGGCCGGGCCATCGCGGAGCTTGGCTACGTGCCCGACCGGGCGGCCCGGGCGCTGGCCGGCAGCCGGACGGACGCGGTCGCGCTGGTCGTACCGGAGACCGAGGCGCGGCTGTTCGCGGAGCCGTACTTCCTGGACATCATCCGTGGGGTGAGTGCCGAACTCGGCGCGGCGGACAAGCAGTTGCTGCTCACGCTGATCCGCACCGAGCAGGAGCGGCAGCGCTTCGAGCAGTACCTCGCCGCGCAGCGGGTGGACGGCGTGCTGCTGGTCTCCGTCCACCGGGACGACCCGCTGCCGGACCAGGTGCGCGCGCTGGGCCTGCCGGCCGTGCTGAACGGGCGCCGTTCGCCGCAGGAGCCGGTGGCGTACGTCGACTCCGACAACGTGGGCGCGGGCCGCTCGGCGGTGGAGCACCTGGCCGGGCGTGGGCGCCGTCGCATCGCCACCATCACCGGCCCGCTGGACATGGACGCCGCGCACGGCCGCTTGGCCGGCTACCGCCAGGGGCTGGCGGCGGCCGGCCTGCCGGCGGACGAACACCTCGTCGCCACCGGTGACTTCACGGAGGACGGCGGCCGCCGGGCGATGCGCGAGCTGCTGGAGCGCTGCCCCGACGTGGACGCGGTGTTCGCCGCCTCCGACCTGATGGCGGTCGGCGCCCTCGCCGTCCTGCGGGCCAGAGGCCTGGACGTGCCCGGCGACGTCGCGCTGGTGGGCGTCGACGACTCGCCGGTGGCCCGCCACCTCGACCCGCCGCTGACCAGCGTCCGCCAGCCGATCGAGGAGATGGGCCGCACGATGGCCGGGCTCCTGCTGCGGCAGATCGCGGGGGAGGACACCGAGCCGTCCCGCCTGGTGCTGCCGACGGAGCTGGTGGTGCGGGAGTCCTCCTGACCGGCCGGCCGTCCGGAGCCGCGCGGGGCTCCGGACGGCCGGGGGTGCTCAACGCCGTGTCACAGCGCCGGGTACGCGTTCTTCAGCAGCTCCTGGAACTGGGCGGAGAACCACTCGCCGGACAGCGGCGCGTCCGGCAGCGCACCGGACATGTGGTTGTTGTTCCTCGGGTTACCGGTGTACGTCGGGTCGCACATCCCGTCGAAGCCCTTGCCGTCGTTGTTCGGGATCTGCTTGCTGGCCCCGTCCGACTCGCCCGGAGGCTTCATCCAGACGTACGCGTCGATGCCCGGCGCCGGGGCAGCCTGCGGCCGTTCGCCGAGGCCCGCGCCCGCCTGGTTGCACCAGTTGCCGGTGTTCAGCCGCCGGTCGTAGCGCCCACCGTCGACATAGGCGTCGACGCTGGTGCGCGGCCCGGGACCGGCCGGCCGGGCGGCGCCGCCCCAGCCGTTGCGCGAGGTGTCGATCAGCATGCCGAGGTTGGGGTCGAAGCCCAGCGAGACCAGCTTGGTGCGCAGCCCCTGCGCGTAGGAGAGCTCGTCGACGTACCGGTTCCAGTCCACCCACTTGGACTGGCGGACGGAGGTGCCGTTGACGCTGTCGTCGATGGTGAAGTTGTCCTCCTTGAGCGCGCTGTAGTTCGCGGTGTTGACGATGAAGCCGTGGACGTTGGCGACGGTGGAGCCCTCGGCGGTCGCCGCCTGCTTGAACAGCTCGGCGGACGCGCCGAGGTTGTCGTCCCAGCCGAGCCAGCCGTGGTGGCCGGCGTCGGCGTAGTTGTAGACGTTGGGGATGGCGCCGAGCTTCTTGAGGGCGTAGCCGATGCCCTTGATGTAGTTGCCGTTGGCCTTCATCACGTCGCAGGTGGGAGTGGCGGTGGCACGCGGCGTGGTGTTGGTGACCAGGTTCGGCAGCGAGTCGAGCTCGACGGTGGTGACGATCCGCAGGCCGGCGTACTTGGGGTCGGCGAGGATGGCCGCGATCGGGTCGATGAACTCCGTCCTGTACCGGTCGATCTCGGTCGGACCGAGTTCGCCGTTGGAGGAGAGGGCGGCGCAGTCCCGGCCGGGCAGGTCGTAGACCACCAGCTGGACGACGAGCTCGCCGCTGCCCTTCTGGCGCAGCGCCTCGTCGAGGTGGGCGCGCAGCCCCATCCTGCCGTTGGCGCCGGCGATGGCGGCGATCCGGTCCAGCCAGATGCCGGTGGGCTGGCCGGCGACCTTGGCGCCGCCGGGCTCGGCGGCGGCGTGCGCGGACCACTCGGGGTTCACGTAGACCTTCGCGCCGGCGTACGGGTTGTCGACGCGGGTGCCGGGCTGGGTGGTGGGTGTGCCCGTCGGGGTGCCCGTGGGCGTGGCCGTGGGAGTGCTCGTCGGCGTGCCGGTGGGAGTGGGGGTCGGCGTCGTGGTGGCGCCGTTGCAGAGCACGCCGTTGAGCTTGAAGGCGGTGGGCACCGGGTTCGTGCCGCTGTAGGAGCCGTTGAAGCCGAAGGAGGTGGAACCGCCGGTCGTCAGGCTGCCGTTGTACGAGACGTTACGGGCGGTGGCGGCGGCCCCGGACTGGCTGATGGTCGCGTTCCAGCCCTGGGTGACCTGCTGGTTGCCGGCGAAGGTCCACTCCAGCGTCCACGAGCTCAGCGGGTCACCGGTGTTGGTGACGACGACGTTGGCGCCGAAGCCGGTGTCCCACTGGTTGGAGACCTGGTAGTCGACCCGGCAGCCGGCCGCGGCGGCGCCGGCCGAGGTGGACAGCACGGTGGCGGTGGCGCCGGTCGCGGTGAGCAGGCCGAGGGCGGCGAGCAGGGCGGTCCGGCTGCTGCGCAACCGGTTGACGGTGGTGTGCGTGTGCGTGTGCGTGGTGCGGGTGGGGGTGGTGCGGCTCATGGTGGGGGTCCCTTTCAGTGTCCGTCGAGGGCGCGCAGGTGGTCGCGCAGTCCGAGGCCGAAGGCGGTGGGAGTGCCGTCGTAGCGGCTGATCAGGGCGGGGCCCGAGGAGCAGTCCCAGGTGTTCCAGGTCCAGCCCAGGTAGGAGAGCCCGCGGTCGTCGGACCACTTCATGACGCGGTCGACGAACGCGTGTCCGCAGGTGTTCTCGCCGATCTCGCCCGCCACGAGCGGGACCCGGGCGGCGACCGGGGCCAGGGTGGAGGTCCAGCAGGCTTCGTCGGCGCAGGAGTTGAAGTTGTAGATGTGCCAGGCGGCGGCCAGATCGCCGGTCGGGTCCGAGGGGGCGTGGGCGAGCCAGCCGCTCAGGTCGTTCGCGTAGGCGATGCCGGGGACGAGCACGACGTTGCGCGAGCCGGTGGCGCGGACGGCGTCGAGGAGGTCCTGCATGCCGGCCACCTCGTAGCCGATGCCCGGGCAGGTGCCGCCGTCGCGCCAGCAGGCCCAGGCCTGCTCGGTGGTGGCGGTGGCCCGGTCCGGGTAGGGCTCGTTGAACAAGTCGAAGACCACCCGGCGGTCGTCCTTGAAGGTGTTCGCCACCGAGGTCCAGAACGCCGGGGCGTAGCGGGCGTCCGGCATCGGCTTCTGGCAGGAGGCGTGCACGTCCGGGCAGCCCGCCGAGTTGCCGGTGTACTGGCCGTACGTCCAGTGGAGTTCGACCACGGGGGTCATCCCGTGCGCGAGGACGCGGGTCACCAGTTCCTTGACGGCGTCGACATAGGCGGCGCCCCGGTACTCGGGCCGGATGTCGTCCAGGCCGAGCCAGCACTCCTCGTTGAGCGTGATCCGGACGGTGTTGGCCTTCCAGTCCGCGATGGCCTGGACGGCGGCGTCGTCCACCGGGCCGTCGAAGATGCCGTGGCCCTGGACGCACATGAACTCACCGCCGGAGCGATTGACGCCGAGCAGGCGGCGGGTGGCGCCGCTCGGGTCGGTCAACCGGTTGCCGCTGACGCTCAGTTCGGGCGCACCGGCGGTCGGGGCAGGGGTGGTGGTCGGGGTCGCGGTGCTGGTCGAGGTCGGGGTGCTGGTCGGGGTCGGGGTGTCGGTCGGGCCGGGGGATGACCCCGAACCGGTCGAGCAGGCAAGGCCGTTGAGAGTGAACCCGGCCGGGTCGGGGTTGGCGCCGGACCAGGAGGCGATGATGCCGAGGGTGACGCTCGTGCCGGTCCCGAGCGAGCCGTTCCAGCTCTCGTTCGTGGCCGTGACGTCGGTGCCGGACTGGGACCAGGTGGCGCCCCAGCCCTGGGTGAGGTGCTGGCCACCGGTGAAGTGGAAGCCGAGGCTCCAACCACTGCTCGGTGCACCGTTGTTGGTGATGACGACGGAGGCCTGGAAGCCGCCGGCCCACTGGTTGACCGTGGAGTAGTCCACGGAGCAGCCGAACGGAGCGGCAGTGCCCGGGCCCGCACCCGCCGCGGCGGACACGGCACTCACCAGGGCGAGGACCGCGCCGCCGAACAGCGCTGTGAGGGGTGGGGGGTGTCGCATGAGCGACTCCTTGCAGCGAGGACGCGCCGCTCCCGGCACGTCGACTGACGGAATCGCTCCCACTGGTGGGCACTGACCGTAGCGCCAACTGCCGCAAAGGAAAAGAGGAGTTGCCGGGATTGGTGAGCGGAAGTGTTCGACTCTTCAAGCCTCTTGACCGGCTCACGGGGATCCCGCACAGTGGGAGCGCTCCCACTGGTCAAGCACTGTCGTAAGAACGCCGTGCGGCCGTCCACGGCGCGACCGCATCCGGTCGTGGGCGGGGCACGGTGCCCGCGGATCCTGTCACCCCGTGGGAATGTCGGGCCGACCGCTTGAGGGAGGACGAGACGACCGCCCGATGTCGGAGGAGCGGATCAGTGTCCCGTCATGCGCGACCGGACCGTGCTGCGCGCGGTGGCGGCGTCGTCGGCGAGCAGGGCCGTTTCGGCGAGTTCGCGGCACTGCGCGAGGGTGTGGGCGGCCAGCGCCGCCCGCACCTCGGGTAGCGAGGCGGGTGCGGCGGACAGGCTGGTGATCCCGAGGCCGACCAGGACGAGGGCGAGTGCCGGGTCGGCGGCGGCCTCGCCGCAGACGCCGATCGGACGGCCGTGCTCGGCCGCGGATGCGGCGGCGGTGGCGACCAGTCCGAGCAGGGCGGGCTGCCAGGGATCGAGCAGCTCGGCGAGCGTGCCGAGCGTCCGGTCGGCCGCGAAGGCGTACTGGGCCAGGTCGTTGGTGCCGATGCTGAAGAAGTCGCAGAACTCGGCCAGCCGGTCGGTCCGCAGGGCGGCTGCCGGGACCTCGATCATCGCGCCGGCCTGCGGCAGTCCGTGTGCGCGGACCAGGGCGGCGAACTCCGCGGCCTCACGCGGGATCGAGACCATCGGGGCCATCACCCAGACCTGCGCGGTGCTGTCTTCGGCGGCCTGGGCGATCGCGGCGAGCTGGGTCTCCAGGAGCTGCGGGTCGCGGATGGCCGTCCGCAGACCGCGGACGCCCAGCGCCGGGTTCTCCTCGTCGGTGGAGCTCGCGAAGGGCAGCGGCTTGTCCGCGCCCGCGTCGAGCGTGCGGACGATGACACGGCGGCCGGCGAAGGCCGCGAAGACCTTCCGGTAGGCGGCGGCCTGCTCGGCGCGGCCCGGTGCCTCGATGCGGTCCAGGAAGAGGAACTCGGTGCGGAACAGGCCCACGCCCTCGGCATCGGCGGCGGCCGCGCCGGCCAGTTCGTGGGGCGCGCCGAGGTTGACCAGCAGCGTGACCGGGTGGCCGTCCGCGGTCCGGCCCGGTCCCCGGAATCCGGCCAGCCGCTCGCGGCGACGGCGCTCGTGCTCGCCGGCCCGGTCGACCGCCTCCGGACTCGGATCGGGCTCGACCACGCCGTCCGCGCCGTGCACCAGGACCTGCCGGCCGTCCTGGAGCGCCGCGGCGCCGGCGCAGCCGACCACGGCGGGCAGGCCGAGCGCCTTGGCGAGGATGGCGGTGTGGCTGGTCGGCCCGCCGCGGACGGTGACGAGGGCCAGCACCCGTTCGGGGTCGAGCAGGGCGGTGTCGGCGGGTGCCAGGTCGTCGGCGACCAGGACGTAGGGGTGACCGGGGTCGGGCAGGCCGGGCACGGGCAGACCGAGCAGGTGGGCCACGGCGCGGTCGCGCAGGTCGTCCAGGTCGGCGGTGCGTTCCGCGAAGTACCCGCCGGCGGCGGCCAGCGCGGTGCGGAAGCCGTCGAAGGCGGCGGCGAGCGCGTGGGCGCCGTCGGTGCCCTGCTCGGCGAGGGCGGCCGCCCGGTCGGCGAGGGCCGGGTCGGCGGCCATCATGCCCTGGGCGGCGAGCACCTCGGAGCCGGGGCCGCTCGTGCGGGCGGCGCGCTCGTCCAGGTCGGCGACGACCGCGCCGAGGGCGGCGCGGACGGCCTCGGCCTCGGCCGCAGGGTCGGTGACAGGCCTCGGTGCGGGCAGCGTCGGTGCGGATGCCATCCGGGCGACGGGGCCTGCGGCACTGCCGCGGCCGACGCCGATCCCGCGCATCGGGCGGCTCATGCCGTTGCGTCGAGGTCGGAGGCGAGCAGGTCGGCGAGCGCCTTGAGTGCGTCCTGGGCTCCGTCGCCGGAGGCGGTGAGCTCGAGGGTCTCGCCGCGGCCGGCGGCCAGGGCGAGGACGGAGAGCAGGCTGCGGGCGTCGACCGGGGTCTGGCCCGGGCGGCCGACGGTGACCTTGGCCGGCTGCAGGGCGGCAGCCCGGACGAACTGGGACGCCGGGCGGGCGTGCAGGCCGCTCTCGGTGCCGACGGTGACCTGGATCGAGTGCATCGGGATTCCTCGGGGGACGATCGCCGGTCCGGGTGGGAGCCGGATCGGCGGGAAGTTGGGCACGGTGGCCCGCGCGGAGGGTGAAGCGCGGGCCACCGTGTTCGTGCCCGGGTCTTCGCGGTACGGGGGCAGTGGCGAAGACCGGGCAGTTCGTGGTTTCACGCCCGTTGGCGTGTTGTTTCGATTGGTTCTACGCCCGGTTACCGAGGGATGTCAACACATTCGGGCAGTCCGTCGCTGGCGAACCGGAGGCTGAACGAGCTCTTGCTTTTTCGGTCCGAGCGCGTATGGTCGGGCCTCGTCAGGCGTGAACGGACATGAAACGGACGCAAACCCACATGTATGCACCCGAGCGGCAGCAACAGATCCTCCGCCTTGTCCAGGAACTGGGCAGGGTGGACGTGCCGACGCTCGCCGAGGACTTCGGCGTCACGCAGGAGACCATCCGGCGTGACCTGAGCGCTCTGGACCGGGCCGGTCTGCTGCATCGGGTGCACGGCGGCGCGCTGCCCGCCGGCGCCCTGCACCTGGAGCCCGGCCTGGCCGAACGGGACTCCACCGCCGCGGCCGAGAAGGAGCGCATCGCCAAGGCGGCCCTGGCCCTGCTGCCCAGCGAGGGCAGCGTGATCCTGGACGCCGGGACGACCGTCTCCCGGCTGGCCGGCCTGCTGCCCGCCGACTGCGCCCTCACGGTCGTCACCAACGCTCTCCCGGTCGCAGCCCGGCTGGCCGACCATCCGGAGCTCGCCCTCCACCTGGTCGGCGGGCGGCTGCGCCACCGCACGCAGGCCGCCGTCGACGCCTGGGCACTGCGCGACCTGGCCGACATCCACGCCGACGTCGCGGTGGTCGCCACCAACGGCTTCTCCCCGGAGGGGGGCCTTTCGACGCCGGACCTCGCCGAGGCGGCCGTCAAACGGGCCATGCTCGCCGGTGCCCGGCGGGTGGTCCTGGTGGCCGACTCCTCCAAGTACGGCGCCCGCCACTTCGCGCGGTTCGGCTCGCTGGACCAGGTGGACGTACTGGTCACGGACACCGGACTGACCGACGAGCAGGCCGCCGAGATCGAGAACCACGGACCGGAAGTCATCCGCGCATGATCGTCACCATCACCCCGAACCCCAGCCTCGACCGCACCTACGAGCTGGGAACGCTCGCCCTGGGCGAGGTCAACCGAGCCGGGCACGACCGGCTCGACCCGGGCGGCAAGGGCGTCAACGTCTCCCGCGCGCTCACGGTCGCCGGACACCGCACCAGCGCCGTGCTCCCCCTGGGCGGCGCATCCGGGCAGGTGCTCGCCGACCTCCTGCGCCGCCAGGGCATCGACGTCGCGGCGGTCGCGATCTCGGGCGACACCCGGATCAACGTCTCGATCGCCGAGGACGGCGGCAGCCTCACGAAGATCAACGCGGTGGGCCCCGAGCTCAGTGCCGCCGAGTCGGCCGCGCTGCTGGCCCGCGTCCGCGACGCCCAGCACACCGGACAGGGCACCGGGACCGGCGTGGACTGGCTGGCCTGCTGCGGCAGCCTGCCGCGCGGACTGGCGCCCGAGTGGTACGCCGAGCTGGTCGCGCAGGTGCACTCGGGCGGTGCCCGGATCGCGCTGGACACCTCCGGTCCCGCGCTGGTCGCCGCGCTCTCGGCCCGCCCCGACGTGGTCAAGCCCAACCGGGAGGAACTCGCGGAGGCCGTGGGCCGCCGGGTCGCCACCGTCGGCGACGCCGTGGACGCGGCCGGGGAGCTGCGCAGGTGCGGCGCCCAGCAGGTCCTCGCCAGCCTCGGCGCGGACGGGATGCTGTTGATCGCCGAGGAGGGCAGCTGGTACGGCAGCGCACCGGTCGCCGCCGTACGCAGCGACGTGGGCGCGGGCGACGCCTCACTCGCGGGCTTCCTCGGAGCCGGTGGCACCGGCCCCGGGGCACTCGCGGCGGCCTTGGCGCACGGCGCCGCCGCCGTACAACTGCCGGGGAGCGTCATGCCGACCCCGGCGGACCTGGACCCGGCCGTCGTGGTCGTGACAGCGGACATTCCGCTCGAACGACCGCTTCGCGGTTGAGAACGGCCCTCCCGGTGGGAGGGCACCGACGGACGGACGTCGAACGCGGCGCCGGCGCGGCCACTGCGACCCAGCAGGCCGAGCGGGCACCGCGCAGGCGAACGTCCGGCGCCTCCTGCCGGAGGCACCACGCCCGACCGTGTGGGACGGAAGGGCGACCATTCCCGGGGGCAAGGGAACACTCTCAGGCACCAGTCGAAGGACCGACACGATGAGCGACACCAGCGGACTGATCACACCCGCACTCGTTGATCTCCACCTCGCCCCCCAGGACAAGAGCGAAGCGCTTCGCGCCCTCGCCCAGCGGCTGGTCGCCGAGGGCCGGGTCACCGACCTCGAGGCCTTCCTCGCCGACGTCGCCGCCCGCGAGGACCAGGCCCCGACCGGGATGGGCGACGGCATCGGCATCCCGCACTGCAGATCACCCCATGTCACGCGACCGAGCCTGGCCTTCGGCCGCAGCGCCAGGGGCGTGGACTTCGACGCCCCGGACGGACGGCCCGCCGACCTGGTCTTCATGATCGCGGCACCGGCCGGCGCGGACGACACCCACCTGCAGATCCTCGCCGCGTTGGCCCGCAGGCTGATGGACCCCGCTTTCACCGGTGCCCTGCGCGACGCCGAGAGCCCGGGCGCGGTCGCGGCCCTGATCAACGGCGAGGAGGCACCGGCGGCTACCCCGCAGCCGGCCGCCGCTCAGGAGCCGGTCACCGCTCAGGAGCCGGTCACCGAGGGCGGGCTGCGGCTGGTCGCGGTGACCTCCTGCCCGACCGGCATCGCCCACACCTACATGGCCGCCAAGGCCCTGGAACTGGCTGCCGCCCGGGTCGGCGCGCGGATCCAGGTCGAGACCCAGGGCTCGGCCGGGACGACGCTGCTGGCCCCCGAGGTGATCGCGGCCGCGGACGCGGTGATCTTCGCCCATGACGTCGAGGTCCGGGACCGCGCCCGCTTTGCCGGCAAGCCGACCGTGGACGTGGGCGTGAAGGCTGCCGTCAACCGCGCCGACGACCTCATCGCGCAGGCCGCCGGGCTGGTCGCCGGGGTCGGCAGCGGCGCACGTACCGCCGCAGACCGGGTCGCCGCACCGAAGGCACCGGCGGGCGAGCACTGGGCCCAGCGACTGCGCACCTACCTGATGACGGGCGTCAGTTACATGATTCCCTTCGTCGCGGCCGGTGGACTGTTGATCGCCCTCGCCTTCGCGATCGGCGGCTACCAGATCGCCTCCGCCCCGTCCGTGCTGGGCCACTTCGACTGGACTTCCTCGCACAGCTGGGCGGCGATGCTGTTCCAGACCGGCAAGATCTCCTTCGGCTTCCTGGTCCCGATCCTCTCCGGATACATCGCCTGGGCGATCGCGGACCGGGCAGCACTGGCGGCCGGCATCGCCGGCGGTGCCGTCTCGGTGGCAGTCGGCGCGGGCTTCCTCGGCGGCATGGTGTCAGGCCTGGTCGCGGGCTTCCTGGTGCTGTGGATGATCCGCTGGAACGTGCCGCGGGCGGTCAGGGGCATCATGCCGGTCGTGGTGATCCCGCTGTTGTCGGTGGCGGTGGTCGGCTTCCTGATGTTCGTGGTGGTCGGCTCGCCGATCGCCTCGGCGATGAACGGCCTGACCGACTGGCTGAACGGCCTCTCCGGCTCCAACGCGATCCTGCTCGGTCTGCTGCTCGGCGCGATGATGGCCTTCGACATGGGCGGCCCGCTCAACAAGGTCGCCTACACCTTCGCGGCCGGTGCGCTCACCGCCGCGGGCACCACCCCCGACGCCGGCAGCCTCAAGGTGATGGCTGCCGTGATGGCCGCCGGCATGACCCCGCCGCTCGGCATGGCCCTGGCGACCGTCGTCCGGCGCAAGCTGTTCAGCCCCGAGGAGCGGGAGAACGGCAAGGCTGCCTGGGTGCTCGGCGCGTCGTTCATCACCGAGGGTGCGATCCCGTTCGCGGCGGCCGATCCGCTGCGGGTCATCCCGGCGAACATGGTCGGCAGCATGACCGCCGGTGGCCTGGTGATGGCCTTCGGCTCCACCCTGCGTGCACCGCACGGCGGAATCTGGGTGCTTCCGCTGATCGGCAGCCCGTTCCTGTACCTGATCGCGGTCGCTGCGGGCACGGTGGTCACCACGGCAGTGGTCGTCCTGCTCAAGGGGATGCGCAGGCCCGCCACCTCGGCGGCTCCGGACTCCCTCGCCACCGAGAAGGAGCTGGTCGGCGCCTGACCGACGGCCCGCGAGGTGCCTTCGCAAGGTGCCTTCGTGGGGTGCCTTCGTGAGGTGCCTTCGTGAGGTGCGTCCGGCAGTGATCCGGCGGGCCGGAGTCCGGGCCGGTTCGGGGCGCCCGCTCAGTCGAGCGGGCGCCCCGTTCGCGTCCGCGAAGGGGAGCGCGGACAGCCTTCGGCGGCGTTCCTCCCCGATCCGGCGGGAGGAACGCGGAGCCCATGCGCGAACCGGCAGGCTGCTGTGTGAGCGTGCACGTAGGCCGGAAAGCGGCCCGTGTGCACGCTCACACGGGCCGCTTCCGGAGAAACCGTCCAGCCGTCACCGGCCCGGGGGGAAGCCTCCCCAGACGGACGCGGAGCCACCCGCGGACTGGGCGTCGATGCGGTAGCCGTCGTTCGCGGAGGTGCGCACGCCGGTGGCGTGGTTGTACTGGCCGGCGAACTCGTGCTGCCCGGCCGGGACGGAACGGCCCGGCTTGAGCACCCAGCGGTAGACCAGTGCGCCGCCGGTCTCCTGGACGGTGACGGTGAAGTCGTCGTCGGGCAGGGTCCGCCAGTTGCCGGTGTCGCGCACGTCGCCGGTCTGCGCGACGCGCAGTTCGACCGTGAGCGAGGTGAGCGGCTGGGTGGTCCTGAGGGTGAGGTTGCTCTGGGCCCAGTAGACGCTGCTGTGCGGGTCGACCGACCCCTCCGACCACAGCGGGCCGTTCTGGGCCCGGCTGCTCGCCGACGGGGTCGGGCGAGGGCCGACCGGGGTGCCGGTGGGCGGCGTGGTGGTCGCCGGGGCCGGTGCCGGGGCGGCGGTCGGGGGAGCGGACCGCGTCGGCGTCGACGTGATCGTCGGCGAGGGGGCGGCCGGTGCGGTGGTGGCGGTGTCCGACGGCGGCGGGGTCCGGACGATGGCGGCCACGGCGAGTCCGCCGGTGGCCAGGACGCCGGCGGTGGCGAGGCCCGCGAGCGCGACCCTGGGCCATGACCGCAGGCCCGACCGCGCACGGTGACGGACGGCGGGACCGGCCGCGCCGCGCTGCACGCGGGCCAGCATCCGTGCGGGGTCGGGGTGGTGGGCCTCGGCGGCCTCGCGCAGCTGCCGGGCGATGTGCTCGTTCACCGGTTCCTCCTTCCTGCCGTCAGTTCGCCGACCGCTCGTGCGCCGAGTGCTCTCTCCAGCTCGGCCATCCCCTTTGAGGTCTGGCTCTTCACCGTACCGACCGATATGCCCAGCGCCGCGGCGGTGTCCTTCTCCGAGAGGTCGAAGGCGTGCCGTAGCACCACGCACGCCCGCTTGCGGAACGGTAGCCGGGCGAGCGCCGCACGGACGTCCAGCACGGCGGCCACGTCCGGTCCGTCGGTCTTCTCGGGGCTCCGGGTCCAGAACAGCAGGACGCGGCGCCGTTCGCGGACCGCGCTGCGGATCCGGGCCCGGGCCATGTTGGCGACCACTCCGCGGGCGTAGGCGAGCGGGTGGTCGGCCGCACGGAGCCGGTCCCAGCGTTGCCACAGGGCGAGCAGGGCGTCCGCGGCGAGATCGTCCGCCGCGTCCGTCTCGCCGGTCAGGAGGTGGGCGAGACGGGCGAGTTCGGCGTAGTGGCGTTCGAAGAAGTCGTGGAATTCCGCGGACGTGTCATCGAGGAGCATTTCCCCCGGTCGCCCTCTCCCTGCAATGTGAACGTTAACAGTCGGCATGAGACTAGCAGTGCCCGTTCCCGGGGCGGGGCGGTCCCCGCCCCGGAGGGTCACGCCCGCAGGCCGACAGACGGGCGGCGCGGTCAATGCCGGGCGAACTGCACGCGGGTCGGTTGGACGACGTCCGGCTTCACGGCGAGCCCATCGACGGTCTGCTGCTCGCCGTAGATGTCGGTGACCCTGATCGATCCGCCGCATCCGCTGCCGTCGGGGGAGAGGAAGTAGTTGTAGTCGGTGCGGGACAGCTGCCGCCAGCCGCCGCCGGTCCGCACCTCCAGCGTCGCCACCGGGTTCCGGTGGCCGATCACCTGGATCCCGCACCACCACTGGCTGGACCCGGTCTTGTACCGGATCGACATGGTGTCCGGCGCCGTGACGGGGCTCAGCAGCGTCCAGGTGATCGGGAGCCGGCCCACCGACAGCTCCGCGAGCTTGCCGAAGGCCTCGTGGCTCAGGTCGAGCTGCCCGGGCGCGCAGGGCAGCGGGCACTCGTTGACGATCCGCACCGTGATGCTCGCCCCGTTGGCGGCGCGGACGAGCACGTACGCCCCGCAGGCACTGGACGACTCGTAGTCGGTGTGGTTCATCGCCGCGATCATGAGGTCGCCGGACGGGCCGAACGAGCAGGCGCCGTTGCCGTCGGCCGCGTCGTAGGACGTGGCGACGCCCGGGTAGCTCGACCCCGGCTTGATCCGCCCGGCCGGGGACGTCGTGACCGGTGCCGTGCGGGCACCGCCGGCGGCGGCCGAGGGTGACGCCGTGGCCGTGGCCGTGGTGGTCGACGGTCGCGGCGTGGGGGTGGGCGTGGCCGACGGCGACGGGGTGACGGTGGCCGAGGGCGGGGGGCTGGTGGCCGGCGACGGCGACGCCGAGGGCGTGGCTTCGACCGGGACACCGGTACCGGGCGGAGCGCTCGGCTCGGTGACCGCGACGGAGGCGGCCGCCGGTTGCGCGGCGTCGGGGCCGGGACCGCCCCCGTTCCCCGTGAGGAGCGCGAGGGCCAGGCACACCAGCACGCCGACGGCCGCCACTGCCAACGGAATGCCCACGATCAGTCCTTGCCTTCGCCGCGCCCGCGGGTCGGCGTGCTTCGTTGCCCTCATGCCCATCCAATTCCGGTAGATCGAGTCGACGTTGCACCACTCAGTGGCCGCCGAGGACGGAAAGGTTGCCGGTCCGGCACCGATGGCCCGGCTTCTTTCCGTGGCCGGCCCGCGGGCGGGCGGTGACGGCGCGGGGGCACGAGCCCCCCGGGGGGCCCCAGGGGGGCAGGAGGGGTTGCGCTCACCCCAGCCCAGCCGCCGATTCCAAGGAGAGACCACCCAAAG
>NZ_JBVISA010000052.1:0-41616 GCF_055575755.1 Kitasatospora sp. NPDC034035
GTCCGCTGCCTAATCAGACGGGCTTGGACCCTCTACCGCTGGGATACCCGGCCTCGAAGCCCCCGCATCCGATGACCTACTGGCGGACGCCCTTAGCCACGCGCAGGAACGCGACGACCGGGCCCGGGACACCCTCGCCCGGGCCGACAGCCGGGTACGGACCGTCGAGGACGCCGTCGACTCCGCCCACGCCCAGGCGTCCCGGGCGCACGAGGCCACACGGGAGGCGGCCATACGGCTGCGGACCCTGAAGGACGACGACCGGGCCGGCTGACCCGCGATCGCGCGGGCGCTCGTGGTTTGGGTCGACGGGCCGCTGCGCAGGCGCCCGGTAGGGCGTCGCCGTGTCGCCTCCGAGCGGGGCTCAGCAGGGCGGCGACGCCCGCCGGCCCAACACCGCGTGCGGGCAAGCGGCTGCGCTCTGCGTCCTGATCGCACATCCCGTAGGTCGACCGGTTCGGGTCAGCGAGCAGCGGCCTGTACGGATCCCACCGCTCGCGGCCGCGGCAGCCCTGGACGTCGGTGCCCGTCCGGCTCCAGCACAGCCGAGCCTGCAGCCGGGCAGGGCCCCCGTCCAGCGTGCTGCCGGTGACGCCCCAGCCAGTGGCGACGGTGCGTACCACGGACCGGGCCGGGGCGATACAAGCCATGCGTTCACGCGGGTCGGTGGCGGTGGTGGTGACGGTCAGGGTTGACGGCGCCCGTGCGGGCCGTCGCCGGCCCAGAATTCGCGGCGATCACGGCGGTGCGCGCGGTACGGTCGGCCCACCCGTCGACCCCGGAGGCCGTCATGGTGTCCACTCCGCCTGCCGGCCGTCCCGGTTGGGACGATCTGCCGCCCGCTGTCCGTACGGCTGTCGAGGAGCGTTCACGGGCCCGGGTGATGCGCGTGGACTACCCGTCGGGCGGGTTCACCCCGGGCATCGCCGCGCGCCTGCGGCTCGCCGACGGCACCCAGGTGTTCATCAAGGGCGTTCCGACAGCGGACAGGGCCGCGACGATGTACCGGGCGGAGGCCGCCGTCGGAGCACACCTTCCCTCTAGGGTCGCCCCTGCGCTGTTGTGGACGGTGGAAACCGGGGGCTGGCTGGTCCTCGGGTTCGAGGATGTCGACGGCACGAATCCCGATCTCGCGCCCGGATCGTCGCAGCTCGGCGCGGTGCTCGCCGCGGTGGCGGAGCTCGGTGAGCTGCTGACCCCGTGTCCGGCCGAGGAGGCCGGGACGTTCTCCGTACTCGCCGACACCTTGGCTGGCCACTGGGAGCGCCTGGTCCGCGACGGCATGGACGGCTGGGACCTGGAGCACGCCGCCGAGCTTGCCGAGCTCGACGATCCGGCCGCGCTGGGCCAGGCGACCGAAGGCGACACCCTGCTGCACTGCGACCTGCGCGCGGACAACATGCTGCTCGCGCGCGGTCGGGTGAGGGTGATCGACTGGTCGTGGTTCGCGCGCGGCGCCACCTGGGTCGACGCCGCGTTCCTGCTGCCGCAGCTGGTCCTGGCCGGTCACACTGCCGCCGGTGCCGAGCGGCTGCTCGCCGAGGCGGTGCCGGCCTGGCGGGAGGCCCCGGCGGAGGGGGTGACGGCGTTCGCGGTCGCCATCACCGGGTTCTGGGCGTGGCAGCAGCGCACCGGGCCCGGCGGCGCGCTCGGCGCCTACCGGGCCCGGGCCGCCGCCGCGGGTCGCGAGTGGATCGCTCACCGCGCGGGCTGGAACTCCCCCGCCGCGGTGGCCCTGTAGGAGCCGCGGGCGGCCAGGTCGGCGAAGCCCCGGGCCAGGACCGCATACAGGTGCGCGGGGTGCAGGTAGCCGAGGTAGTCCTTGCCGGTCCGGCCGTCCGGGGCGTGCAGCAGGGCCTCGGCGGCCTGGCCAACCGTCACCTTCCGCGCGCCGTGGAGGGTGCGGGCGAGGCGGGCGGCGGTGCACTCCGCCCGGGCGGTGTGCCGCCGGAAGGCGACCGCGTTCCCGGCGAGGAAGACGTTCGGCGTGGTGAGCGCGTTGAACACCAGCCGGAGCCGGAACGAGTCGGTGGTCAGGAACGCGGCCTCGCGGACGGTGGCCGGTGCACCCTCACCGGGGGTGAAGCCTTCGCCGTCGGCGGCCTGCTCGGCCTGGTGGAGCGTGGTGTACAGCTTCGTCTCGTAGGGGACCTCCTCGTCGAGGTCGAGCCCGTGCCGCCGGTGGAGCAGCTTCACCTGCTCCACCAGGCCGGCCAGACGTCGTGTGGGGGACGTACACCGTGTCGATGCCCACCCGCCATAGCTGGGCGGCGTCTCCGGTGGGCGGCCCCTCGGCCGTGGTGGTCGTCATGAAGGCCTCCTCGCTGCTCGACTGCCCTGCCTACCACAACCGGCCCGGCCGGGGCAGGCAGTCCGCCGGAGGCGACGGCGCGGGCCGGGCCCCGGAATGCTGGGGCGGTGACAGAACATCAGCGGCGCCCGCTGTGGACCGGTCCCCGGGACAGCGCGGACGAACAGCAGACAGCCCGGCAGCGACGCGGGACGGGCGCGGTGGGACGGCCGTCCCGGCGGCCCCGGAG
This sequence comes from Kitasatospora sp. NPDC034035, assembly GCF_055575755.1. NCBI lineage: Bacteria > Bacillati > Actinomycetota > Actinomycetes > Kitasatosporales > Streptomycetaceae > Kitasatospora > Kitasatospora sp. NPDC034035. The sequence continues at coordinate 2,541 of NZ_JBVISA010000052.1, forward strand.
GCCGTTTCCGGCCCGGCGCAGGGGCGCTGGCGGCTGGGCCCGACGCCGACGAAGGCCCTGGGCATGACGCCTGGCTGACGGCAGGACAGGCCCGCCGTCGTGCGGGCGTGTGTCGTACGGATGGACCTCGAATATGCCGGCTACTCGACGTCGAAGAGCGACTGGAGGATCTCGCGAAGGTCTGAGGCGTCAGCGCCCGGCGGGATGGTTCGCAGGCTGTCAGGATTCGATTCGATCATGGCCACCGTTCTTGCGTCAGCGGGCAGGAGGCCGAGGAACCAGGCTGCCGTATCTGCCCAGATGTCCGCGTCACCATCCCGCAACACCAAGTGGCCGCGCTCGAAGTACGCCCCGTGCCGGCTCTCGCCGTCGAGCTCGACATAGAAAGAGACGTAGTTCTTGCCGGTGGACGGCGAGTGCTCCTGCCCGGCCTGCAGGTCCGGGAAGCGGGCACGAAGGTGGTCTTCGGCGTCCAGCGGCGACAGAGCCCAGGCAGTCCCCGGCGCGGCGCCGAGGTGGATGGTGTCCAAATCAGCCTTCTTGGGTTGGAGGCGGCGGGGGCATCGTAACGACACGTACGTTGCTCTTCACGTGGTTCTTGGCGGCCAGGTACTGCCAGTAGCCGACCGTCGCGTCGTCAGGGGTATCGATCTCCAGATACTGGGCGTGATTGGCCGGGTTGTCGATGGCGAGCTTGTAACGCCTGATCTCGTCGTCGTCCCCCTCCAGCATCCACCCGGTACGGAAGTCGTCCTCCTGGATGCCCTTCAGTGACCGCGGGCTGCAACCCTTTTTGCGGACGTTCTTGGCATCGATGAACGCGCCGTCGGCCGGCCGGAAGCCGTCCGCCCAGACACTCTCGGTCCCGTCAGCGCTCTTGGCGTTTCGCTCAGGCTTGCCCGCTGCGTACACCTGGTATGCCCGGTCCTCCGCCGTGCCGTAGTTCGGCGGACGTTCGGGCAGCCCCTCAATCCATGTCTTCGCCGCCATCTGCTGCGCCGCGTCGTACAGCGGGTATGCCGGCGGCTTGGGTGGGGGAACCGGACCCACCAGGGGGTTGGCGAACGGGCTCTGCCCAGCTGCGCCAGGCGCCCCGCCCGGCTGCTGCCCGGCTGGGTCGGGCGCAGTCGCCGCACTCGCCGAATCAACACCCGCCACCGCGGTCGCCGCCGCGGCCGTCCCGGCGAGCACGACCAGACGTGAGGCCAGAGACGACACGATCGCTTCAGCCTCCGCCACGGCTGTCGCTGCGGCCAGCTCCGCCTCCGCAGCGGCGAGTGCCTCGGCCGCGAGCGCGGCGTCCGCCGCCAGGGCCGCGTCCGCGGCAGCGGCGGCTGCGTCCGACCCGCCGAAGGTGAAGAAAGTGAAGATCAGTCCGGCCGCGGTGATGACGCCCGCGGCGACCCCGAGCTCGATCAGCTTGTCCTGGCAGGCCTCGATCGCCTGCGCGTACTGCTCGCAGATCGCCTGCAGCTCCCGGCACGCCGCCGAGATGTTCACCATCAGCGGCTGTGAGGCCGACACCGCCGTACCTCCCGGCGGGCACGCGTCGTACACCGTGGCGGCGTACGACTTGAAGCCCTCGAACGCCGCCCCGGTGCACTTCGCCATCACACCCGCGGCATGCTGGCCGGCGTTGCGCTGGGCCGTATCGATCACCGACGCGCACTCCGCCCACACCTGGGCCGCGCTGCGCAGGCGCTTCGGGTCTCCCTGGGGGCAGAACTTTCCGATCACTGGGATCTCGTGGACTTCTTTCGAGCCGGTGACCATCGGCAGAGTGGTGTGCGCCTCGCTCTCGTCGCACTGCTGGGCGCCCTTGGCCAGCGGCGACGATGTGTTGATCTTCCCGGTGAATGCTGCGGCCACCGAATCCAGGACCGCCAGGTAGTTGGCGGCCATCGTCAGCAGTCGGCTGGAGATCGTTGCCATGCCCTGCCCGGCAGTCCCGATGGCCTTGACCACGCTTTTGGCCGCCGGCTCGTACTTCTGGGCGAAGCTGTGGGCGATGGTGTCGTCGCCGGCCATCCCCGCCGATGACACCAGATCGCCCGCCACCCCGGAAGCGATGTTGTAGACGAAGTCCTTCGATCCGAGAAAGCTCAGTGATGCCCGGAACACCACGTCCGGATCGACCGAGAACTCTCCCCCTGATGCTGTGTCTGCCACCTCTACCTCCCCCGACCCTCAGCCTATCCACGTGGAGGGGTAGATGATCCTCAGCCTCATGTACTTGGGCATGGAATCAGGGGCATGTCCTCGCCGGTCCGCGTCATCGCGAGCAGGAGCCGCTGGGGCTCGCGGCATTGTCGACCAGCTCGCTGACGATGAGTTCACCGGGCTCGACCAAGTCGTCCAGCCCCCACCCGGAAGGGTGGCGCGCAGCAGGCGGCGGGCCGCGCCAGCGGACTGCGGTTCGTAGGGCAGCAGCGCTCGCGCGTGGTCGGCAGCCTCGGGGCGCGGCAGGGTCTCCACGGCGGCGGTCACCGGGCACCTCGTCCCCTCCGGTCAGCTTGTCCGCGTCGCCGCGGTACCGGTCCCCCCAGACCCCACTTGTCGACGCCGCTGGTGGTGCTGGCCGCGCACGCGGACGCCTACAGCCCCGACCTGGTGCGGCTGGGCCCACCTCGACCTCAAGCCCGAGAACCTGCGCCGGCGCCCGGAAGGCGAGGTGGTGCTGCTCGACGTGGAGAGCGTGCGCCCGGAGGTGACCGGGCTGATCGACTTGGTCACCCTGCCCGCCGTCCTACGGCAGGCAGGCCACGAGCTCGGCCGCGCGCCGCGCCGGGCGTCGACCACTCGATGGGCGAGCTCATGCCGCGCTGGCCGAGGAGGCCGTCAACCTGAGTGAGCACGGTCTCCTCCATGGATGTGGCACTCGCAGATCGGCCAGGTGGCTGACGGATGGTGGGCGTCGGGGCTCACGTCGTCGGGGTCGAGGGTGACCTGGCCGGTGTCGTGGGACCGGGTACCGTCAGGGCCGAGGCGGTAGGTGCGGATGGTCAGGCCCCGCCGGCGCTTCTCCGGAGGGACGAAGTCGGCGCTGTTCACCGCGCGGCCCGGCTGCGCAGCTCGCGGAACAGCCAGGCTCGGCGGTAGGCGACGCTGTGGTTGGCGATGTGGACCACCGTCCTGCCGTCGACCGTCACCACCAGGTCGCCGCCGGGGTGTCTCAGATGCGGTCTGCTCGCGGGCATGGCGGTACTCCAGCGCGTGCGGGGGGATTGGGCGCCGCCCGGGGCGTCCACGGTGCCGACGGGGTTCGGTCGGTTCCCCGCGCTGGGCGGCATCAACGACGGTAAGAAGTAACGGGGCTGGCCCTCAATCAGGTTGTGCCATCTTGCGCCTCTTCACCCGAGAGCGGTGATGGCGGCGGTGATCAGCTGACGGGCTCGCGCCCCGCGGACCGCGGTGGACGCCAGGCCGTTGAAGGTACGCGCGTAGTCGGCGATCTCGCGAGGCTGGGTGATCCGCAGATAGCCGGAGGTCAGCTCGACCGCCACCTCGGCCTCGTCGAACATGTAAAAGTCCTCGACCGGCAGGTGCGGCCGCCCGGGTCCTGTGGGGATGATGCCGACGCTGACGAACGGGCTGGCCGAGGCCGCGAGCAGGTGCCCGAGCTGGCCCGCCATCGTCTCCGGGTCGCACACCGCCGCGCGCAGCACCCACTCCTCGATGAGCAGGCCGAAGCGGTGCCGGCCGGAGAACAGCATCCGCTGGCGTTCCAGCCGGGCCTCCACGGCGTCGGTGACGTCGTCGACCTCGACGCGGGCGCGCTGGATCGAGCGCAGGACGGCGGTGGTGTACTCGGGGGTCTGCACCATGCCGGGCATGACGCGGCTGGCGTAGACGCGGAAGTGGTGGGTGCGGCGGTAGAGGGCGGCGACGGACTCCTGGGCGGCGCGCAGCCCGGTGCGCTCCATGCGGCGCCACTCGGTGTACATCGAGTCGACCGCGCGGGCGGCGGCGATCAGGTCCGGGGCCTGGTCGCCGACGGCGCAGGCGGTGCACCAGGCGCGCAGGTCGTCCTCGGAGGGGGCGGACTTGCCGCTCTGGATCCGGGAGGTCTTCGCCGGGTGCCACCCGCAGCGGGCCGACAGCTCGGCGCCGGTCAGGCCTGCGTCCTTGCGCAGGCCGACCAGGCGGCCGGCGAGCGCCTTGCGGGCCTCGATGACGCTGGACGACGGGGACGACGACATGGTGCTGGCTGCCCGGCGGGGTGGTGATGGACGGTGTCGGTCAGACGGTGTACCGGGCGTGCGGGACGGCCCGTTCCCACACCGCTTCGAAGGCGCCCGTCACCATCTTCACCACCGCGGGGTCCTCGGTGACCTCGTGGCCGGCCCACTCGCCGTCACCGGTGAACCAGTGGAAAAGCACCAGGCGCTCGTCCACCAGCCACAGGTCGTTACCCGGCAGCGCAAGGTCCGAGGCCTTCGACCGGGGCAGCCAACGGACCTGCTCGCCCAGCGCGACGTTGTGCCGCTCGGTGATCGCGTGCTCCCACCGGATGTAGGCGGTCACCGGCTCCGAGACGATCCGGGCCCGGCGCATCACCACCCCGCGGCCGACCGTCTCCCGCACCAAGGCCGCCCACTGCGTGTACTCCTCGGGCAGGTCGTACGCCTCGGGCCGCTCGACCGGCAGGCCGGCGCGCCAGTCGGCGAACACCGGGTCGTCCATGTAGGAGTCGCGCATCTCCAGGTGGCACGCGGAACGCTCAGCACTCCTCAGCAGGGCGCCAAAGTCCGGCACGCTCGGCTTCATCGCACACCTTTCGCAGGAACGGGATCATCCGGACCGGGATCCGGACGACGCCCTCGTGGTCCGGGACGCCGGTGGCGTGGCCCTCCACCCACTCGGTCTCGCTGATCACGCGGTACATCTCCATCTCGGGCAGCCAGCCCTGAATGACGATCTCCGCCTTCTCGTCCTCCAACCACACGGTCGGAGAACCACCGTTGGGCGTGTCCGGATCGATGCCCCTGAACCGTAGTGCCATGACCGCTCCTCCTGCCAAGCCCGTTGCGGATCCTTGCGCCTTCACCGTTCCCCTCCACTGACAGCCCGTCAAGGGCGCGCGGAAGCAGGAGACCCGGGCGGGCCCACGGGACCATCTGTGGATCCGGCTACGAGTCGGCCAGATCGGTTTCCTCGTCTTCGCTCTCCTCCACGGACAGCACATCCTCCCAGTGCCGGAGGATGCCCTGGGCCACAAGCAGGGCTGGCACGACGTACGACTCATTCAGAGCCCCCCCGTCCAACAGGTGAGCGACCCTGTGACGGTTGTAGTGGCTGGGAGCCTCGTCGCTCGGGGCGAACACGTACTGCATGCCCGCGATGATCAGCCACTCGATGAACTGCCAGCTGCGGAAGGTCTTGGGCGTGGGCTTCGCGGCCTGCCATGTCGACAGCAGGACCAGTCCAGGACCGCGCCTCCCCTTGTTCGGCGGCATCGAGCTTGCATAGTTACTCTCGAGGCGCTCGGCATACTTGCGGACGATTTGATCGAGTATGGCGGAGACCAGCGTCAGCGCCGCCTCGCCGTGGCCACCTTGAGCTGCCGACAACGCTTCAGCGCCCTGTGCGCCGCCGTCGCCGTAGCCGCTCTCCTGGGCGGTACCCCCGCCCACGCCCAGGGCGACGGAGGACTGCTCGGCCTCGGCCTGCTCAACACGCCTTCCATCACCCTCGCGTGCTTCCCCTCGGGACAGGTGGGCCAGGGCAACACCTCGACCGGCACCCAGAACGTCGGCTGCAGTCAGTCCGCTTCCGCCACAGGCACCACGCCGTCCGGCAACGACGGCCTGACCGGCCGCCAGGTCGTGAACTCGAATGCCACCGGCGGGCCTGGAGAACTCGTCGAGGCAGCCGTGAGGTGCCCGGCGGGGACGGTGGTCACGGGCGGTGGCTTTTCCACGGAGCCCGACTCCTCCTGGGACATCAAGGCTTCCAGTGTCGTGGAATTTCCCGTGACCCCGGGGAGCGGCGACGGCGGGTGGTCAGCGATCGCCAGGAACACCGGCACCGGAAACCAGACGCTCTACGTCTACGCGGTCTGCTTCCTGGGGGCCTGACCCACAGGCGGCACCGCCGCCAGGCGGCCGTCAAACCCCCGGCCCGGACGCCGGTCCAGGACGTCCTGAAGCCCACGGCGACCTGCGACTGCCCGCACCTGGGCCGCGCGGCCTTCCCGTTCTTCCAGCGAAGCAGTGGCAACGACGGGTACGCGGTCGCGTCGACAGCGTGGGAGGCAGCGGCCAGCTGGTCGTAGCGGTAGTCCGCTACGACCAGGTCGGCCAGTCTGTGAGCGACGACGCTCGCCACTCGTACGGTCTCTCCGCGGCGCGCTCCTTCAAACGGAGCGCGCCCGCATCCAGAGGTAGGCGCCTGACTACGCGCTCTGGGGAGGCTACTGCGCCACCATCGGGCAGTCGCTGCGCCGCCACTACGGCTTCTCCGACGAGGCCTGCGCGTTCTTCGACTTCTTCGCCCAGCCCGCGACCGAGCTGGAGCAGCAGGCCGCCGACGCGCTCGGACCGGACCCGCTGGACGAGCCGACCCTGGCCGCCGCGCGCGAGTACGGGCTGCTGCTCCAGTCCTACGAGCACCTGTTCTGGGACACCCTGGGCGCGCTCGACGCCTGACCGACGACGAACCCCGGTCGGGACCGGCCGGGTCGTCCAGCCACGGGGTGCGGACTTCACAGATGACGGTGAGGCCGCAGCGGTCGAGGCCGGGGCGCCGCCCCGGCGGGCCGGACCATGGCCCCCTGGCCACCGGACAGGACCCCGAACACCCTCGCCGCGGCGTGTCGTCCGGTGGATGTGCCAGTGGCACAGGCCTACGGCACAGGCCGCCGCAGGAGGCACGCAGAACCAACAGAACACCTTCAAATCACGGGAGTTGACGTTAAGTCAGTTGTACTGTGGAGTGAACATGGCGCCCTGGCCGGCGTCGGGGGCCCCGGGGGCTGGGGCCGGTCGGCCGTGGCTGCCATCGGCGCAAAGGGGGAGCATCCTGATGGCATACGCGAAGGGTTATGACGTCTCCGACTTCCAGTCGGGCATTCCGGGGGACGCGGAGTTCGTCTTCATCAAGGCCACCGAAGGCGGCCACACCGGCCAGTCGGGGTACGCCGACAAGCTCGCGGACGCCCGGGGGCGCGGGCTGGTGGTCGGGCACTACCACTTCCTGCACGCGGAGAACCCGGTCGAGGGTGAGGTGGAGCACTTCTGCCGGGTCGTGGGGCAGGTGCCCGCGGGCGAGCTGCTGGTGCTGGACTTCGAGCCGTACGGACAGTCGGTCGGCGACGGCGACGCGACCGAGGCGAAGAACCGGTGGCTGGCGGCGGTCAAGCAGCGTTACCCGGACCGCCTGGTCGGGCTCTACACCAACCGGGACTACTGGTTCCGGACGGACGACAACGCCGGTGACTTCCTGTGGATAGCGGACTACGTGTCCGCGGGTTCGCCGCGCATCCAGGCGTCCTGGCGCTTCCACCAGTACAGCGACGACCCGCTCGACGCGGACGTGTTCAACGGCTCGCTGGACGAACTGCGGGCGTGGGCCGGCGCCGGCCGGGCCCCGGACCCCGAGCCACCCGCGCCGACCCCGGAGCCGCAGTCGCCCGGCTGGCCGGGGCTGCGGCTGGTGGACCGGGACCAGTGGGGCGCGCGACCCTGGCGCGAGCCCAATGGTTCGATCCCGTACGCCGGTCCGCGCGCCGGAGTGAAGGTGCACTACCTCGGCACGGCGTACACCTTCGACAGCCACGACACCTGCCCGGCCTACGTGCGGCGCCTCCAGGCCTCGCACATGGACGACGACGGCTGGTCGGACATCGGCTACAGCTTCGTGGTCTGCGAGCACGGCCACGTGTTCGAGGGCCGCGGGCTGAACCGGCGCAACAGCGCCAACGGCGACGTCCCGCTCAACGAGGCGCACTACGCGGTGTGCGGGCTGGTCGGCTCCTCCGGCTCGACCGTGCCCACCCCGGAACAGCTCAACGGGCTGCGGGACGCGATCGAGTACTGCGAGCAGCAGGGCCCGGCGGGCCCGGAGATCAAGGGGCACCAGGACGGCTACTCCACCGACTGCCCCGGCCCGGCGCTGTACGCCTGGGTGACGTCGGGTGCGCCGCGCCCCTCCGGCACGGTGGTCACCCCGCCGCAACAGCCCGCGCCCCAGCCGGACCCGGTACCGGACCCGACCCCGGCCCGGTACCGGAAGGACGTCGGCGGCCTGTCGTACGGCTACGGCGCGCACGGTCCGCAGGTCACCGTCGTCGGCGAGGCGCTGGTGGCGGCGGGCTTCGGCTCGCACTACGGCCAGGGCCCGGGACCGGACTGGACCGACGCCGACACCCTCAACTACGCCGACTACCAGCGCAGTCTGGGCTACTCCGGCGGGGACGCGGACGGCGTGCCCGGCGAGTCCTCGCTGCGCCGGCTGCTCGGCGGGCCGATCCTGCTGGCCGAGGTGTCGAAGTCGCGGGTGGTCGCGGCGGCCCGCCAGGACCCGGACGCGCCCCAGGGCGCCACCACGCACGCCGACGACGTGTACACGGTGGAGCGGGCCCTCGTCACCGAGGAGCTGCTCGACCGGAAGTGGGCCGACGGCTCGTTCGGCACCCAGACCATCGCCGCCTACTCCGCGCTGCAGCGCCGGTACGGGTACAGCGGGCAGCAGGCGGACGGCATACCCGGCATCAACTCGCTGACCCGGCTCGGCCAGGCGCACGGCTTCACCGTCGTCGGCTGACGTCGGCCGAGGAGGACAGATGTACCAACTCGCCCTGTCCCTGTGGCGCACGTGCGTGCCCTACATCGTCGCGTTCCTCCTGGTGCAGGCCGCACGGCTCGGCATCCACCTGGACAACGCCTCCGTCACCTCCGCCCTGGTCACCGGCTTCGGCACGGTCTACTACGCCGCGTTCCGGTTCCTGGAGCACCGGTTCGGCGCGAGCTGGGGCTGGTTCCTGGGGGCCGCACGGCCGCCGTCCTACCAGCCGCCGGCCCCCGCGCCCACGCCCACGCCCACGCCGGCCGCACCTGCACCTACGCCCGCCGCACCCACGCCCGCGCCGGCCACACCTGCACCCACGCCTACGCCCGCGCCGGAGCCGTCTCCGGAGCCCGCGCCGGCACCCGCACCCGCACCCGCACCCGCAGCCACGCCGCCGGACCCCACGCCGGCCCGACCCGACTACCGGAACCTGCCCGAAGGCGGCTGACGGGCACCGGCACAGGGGGGTTGCGGAATACCCAATTCCGCAACCCCCGAAAAGGCCCAGTAATACAACAAGCATTTCCCGTTCAGGTCTTGACGAATTGTCACCTGAACCCGAAACTGACCCTGCCACCAATGCATCCGGACCCCATTTACCGGCCTCTTGATGCACGAAGTGAATGGAGGGGGAATTGCCGACGACACCGACCTACCCGGGCGTCTACATCGAAGAGCTTCCCAGCGGCGTCCGTACCATCACCGCGGTGAGCACCTCGGTGACCGCCTTCGTCGGGGCCACCCGGCGCGGCCCGCTCAACCAGCCGGTCACCATCACCAGTTTCGCGGACTTCGAACGCCGCTTCGGCGGACTCGCGAGTCAGAGCCCGGTCAGCTACGCCGTCCAGCAGTTCTTCCTCAACGGGGGCTCGGTCGGGATCGTGGTCCGGGTCGCGGCGGCCGGCACCGGCGCCGCCGCGGGCGTCACGCTCAACTCGACGCAGACCTCCACCGCCACCCCGGCCCTGGAGGTCACGGCCGTCGAGCCGGGGCTCTGGGGCGGGGGGCTGCGGGTCGCCGTGGACTACCGGACGCCGACCCCGGACGAGACCTTCAACCTCCAGGTCTTCGACACCTCCGGCGCCGTCCGGGAGTCCTTCGCGGACCTGTCGGTCCGGGCCGCCAGCCCCCGGTTCGCCGAGACGGTGGTGAACAGCGGCTCGGGTGTCGTCCGGGTCAAGGTGCTGGCGGAGAGCCGACCGGACCCGGTGGGCACCGTCTCCAAGCCCTTCGCGGCCGCCCTGCCGGACCTCACCCACGAGATCCAGGTGAAGATCGCCGACGTCTCGCGGACCGTCAAGATCTACGACCCCGCCGCGGACGGCACCGCGCCCACCACCGTCCCCGAACTCGCCCTGCTGCTGGAGCGCAAGCTGCGGGCCCTGCCCGACGCCCCGGGCAAGCGGGCCTTCGCGGGCACCCGGGTGAGCGTGTTCGGGCGGCAGCTCCAGGTCGTCGCCGGCTCCACCGACCCGGCCGACGTGGTGCGCTTCCTCGGTGAGGCCGCCAACAACCTCGGGCTGGAGGGCTCGGTCAACCCGCCGGTCCTCGCCCTCGCCGGCGGCCAGGACGGCGGAGCCCCCGGCATGACGGACCTGATCGGCAGCGAGGCCGGCAAGACCGGCATCCAGGCCCTGCGCGACGTGCCGGACGTCAACCTGCTGGTGCTGCCGGAACTGGCCGGCTACGCCAGCGTGGACGACGCCGTCACGGTCGTCTCGGCCGCCCAGGCACTCTGCGCGGAGCAGCGGATGTTCCTGATCGTCGACTCGCCGCAGGCGTGGACGACACTGGACGCCGCCCGGGCGGGCCTGTCCGCCTTCGACTCGGTGCGCAACGACCACGCCGCGCTGTACTTCCCGCACCTGGAGCTGGTCGACCCGCTCACCGGCCGGCTGCGCAGCTTCCCGCCGTCGGGCACCATCGCCGGCGTGATGGCGCGCACCGACGGCCAGCGGGGGGTGTGGAAGGCCCCCGCCGGCACCGAGGCCGGGCTGCCCGGGGTGCGCGCGCTGACCGTCCCGCTGACGGACCGGGAGAACGGCCTGCTGAACCCGCTCGCGGTGAACTGCCTGCGGACGTTCCCGGTGGTGGGCCCGGTGGCGTGGGGCGCGCGGACCATGGCGGGCGCCGACGCGCTCAGCTCGCAGTGGAAGTACGTCCCGGTGCGGCGGCTGGCGCTGATGCTGGAGGAGAGCCTCTACCGCGGTACCAAATGGGTCGTGTTCGAGCCCAACGACGAGCGGCTGTGGGCGCAGATCCGGCTGAACGTGGGCGCGTTCCTGCACTCGCTGTTCCAGCAGGGCGCGTTCCAGGGCACGTCGGCGCGCTCGGCCTATTTCGTCAAGTGCGACAAGGACACCACCACGCAGGACGACATCAATCGCGGTGTGGTGAACGTCGTGGTCGGGTTCGCGCCCCTCAAGCCCGCGGAATTCGTGATCGTCAAGATCGAGCAGCTCGCCGGACAATTCGAGGTTTAGGATCTCCATGGTCGAGTTCACCGTCAATCCGCACCGGTTCGATCCGTACAAGAACTTCAAGTTCCTGGTCGTCTGGGACGGCCGGGTCGTCGCCGGAGTCAGCAAGATCAGCCCGCTCAAGCGCACCACCGAGGTGGTGAAGCACCGCAGCGGGGGCGATCCGAGCGCGCCGCGCAAGTCGCCGGGGCGCACCGACTTCGAGGCGGTCACCCTGGAGCGCGGGGTCACCCACGACCCGGAGTTCGACCGCTGGGCCAACAAGGTCTGGATGGTCGGCGCGGGCCGCGGGGCGGAGGTCTCGTTGCGGGACTTCCGCAAGGACCTGGTGATCCAGGTGCTCAACGAGTCCGGTCAGGTGGCGGTCGCCCACAAGCTGTACCGCGCCTGGCCGAGTGAGTACCAGGTGCTCGGCGAACTGGACTCCAACGCCAACGCGGTGGCGATCCAGAGCCTCAAGCTGGAGGTGGAGGGCTGGGAGCGGGACGAGGAGACGCCCGAGCCGGAAGAGCCGTCGTTCCAGCAGCCGGCCTGAGCGGCCGACCGATGGAACTCGCCGGGGAGGCCGCCCTGTTGGCCGCCTGGGAGGCCGGGCTGGCGGCCGGCCGCACCGGGCGGGCCCTGCTACTGCACACCGTCGCCCGTCCGGGCGCCGGGACGGAGGAGCTGCTGGCCTTGCCGCTCGGCCGACGGGACGCCGAACTGTTCGTCCTGCGCGCCGAGTTGTTCGGCGAACGGCTCAACATGCGGGTCGGCTGCCCGAGTTGCGCGGAGGAGATGGAGTTCGCCTTCGACGCCGGGCAGCTGGTCGGTGCCGCGCGGCCGGCGGACGGCCCGCTGCGGGTGGAGCTGGACGGCTGGCAGGTCGGCTTCCGGCTGCCCACCCCCGGCGACCTGGCCGCCGCCGAACAGGCCCCCGCAGGCCAGGCCAGGGCCGTCGTGCTGGAGCGTTGCGTGCTGACCGCCGAGCACGGCGGGGAGCCGGTCCCCGCCCGGCAGCTCCCCGAACCGGTCCAGCGGCGCGTGGCCGAGGCCGCCGCCGCAGCCGACCCCTGCGCGGACGTCCGGCTGAACCTCAGCTGCCCCGAGTGCGGCGAACAGGCCCTCGCCGAACTGGACATCGCCTCCTACCTCTGGGAGGAGCTGGACGACTGGGCCCGGTCGACCCTGCTCGACGTCCACCTCCTGGCCACCGCCTACGGCTGGAGCGAGGCGGAGATCCTGGCGCTCAGCCCGCTGCGGCGCCGCTACTACCTGGAGCTGTGTGCAGATGCCTGACCACTTCGACCGCCTGGTGACGAAGGGCGGCCCGGACGGGTTCCGGGCCGGGGTACGGGTGCGCCCGCGCCTGCCGGGGCCGTTCGAACGACTCGACGCGCTCGCTCCGGCGCTGCCGGCCGTGGACGGGGAGTCGTTCGGGCCGGGCCGCTCGGTCGGGCTACCCGCTCCCATACCACTCCTCCGGCCGCCGGCACCGCCCGCGACGCCCGTCGAGAGGGCGCTGCGGGCGGTGGTCGGCGAGGACCGGCCGGCTGTCGCACCCGTCCTTCCGCTGCCGCGCACGCCGCTGCTGATCGCGCCGCCGGTCACGCCCGTTGCCGCACCGGCCGTCGAGCCGACGGTGCGGGGGGAGACCGCCCGCCCGGCGGCCGTACCGACGCCCGTCACCGCACCGCACCGGGCGGCTGCCCCCGAGCTGCCGACCGCGGCACCGCCCGCACCGGTCCGACCGGCCACCGCGCCGGCGTCCGTACGGCGGGCCGCCGTGGCGGCTGCCCCGGGCCAGGCGCACGGGACCGGGACCCGCCGCCAGCAGCGGCCGGTCGAGCGGGTGGTACGGGTCCGGATCGGGCGGGTCGAGGTCAAGGCCGCCCAGCCCACCCCGGCCGGACCGCGCAAGCCCGCGGCCGCCCGCCCCTCGCCCGCCCTGAACCTGGACACGTACCTCAACCGGGAGCGCTGATGACCGATCGAGTCAGGTGGTGGGCCCATGAGTAACCACCTCGCGATCGCCACCGTGAGCGAGGCGCTGCGGCTGCTCATCACCCGAGCGCTCTCGCCCGACATCCCGTTCGCGGTCGAGGTCAGCGCCCGCAAGCCGCCGACCGAGCCGCCCACCGACCCGACCATCACCGTCTTCCTCTACCAGGTCACGCCCAACGCCTCGCTGCGCAACCGCGACGCGCCCACCCGCGCGACCGACGGCACCGTGCTGACCCGGCCGGCCGCCGCCCTGGACCTGCACTACCTGATCAGCTGCTACGGCGAGGAGACCCAGCTGGTCGGCCAGCGGCTGCTCGGCTGCGTGGTCCGGGCGCTGACCGAACAGCCGCTGCTGTCCCGGCAGTTGGTCGAGGAGGCGGCCACCCAGCCGTACCTGGTGGGGACGGACCTGGCCGCCTCGCCGCAGCGGGTGCGCTTCACGCCCACGCCGATGGACGTGGACGAGATGTCCAAGCTGTGGATGACGCTGTTCCAGACGCCGTACGCGCTGTCCGTCGCCTACCAGGCCACCGCCGTCTTCGTGGAGGGCAAGGCCGATCCGGTGGCCGGCAAGCCGGTGCTGCGCCGTTCCGTTCGGGCCGTGCCCTCCCGCGGACCGGTCGTCGAGCGGGTGCTCTCCCGGCCCGCCGGGTCCCAGGGCGCCCCCGCGGAAGGGCCGGTGACCAAGGACCGGGAGCTGGTGGTGGACGGCTCCGGCCTGCGCGCGGACCTGGTGGTGGCCCGGCTCGGCGAGCGCCGGGTGCCGGTCGACCCGGGCGGTGTCCGGGACGACCGTCTGGTGGTCGCCGTACCGGAGGACCTGCCGCCCGGTGTGTTCCGGGTGCAGGTGCTGCACGGGCTGGCACTGGACGGCCGACCGGCCGCCGAGCACCTCGCCGTGGAGTCCAACGTGCAGACCTTCGCCCGGCAGCCGCGGATCGTCGCGCCGATCGGCACCGCGGACCGCAGCGACGTACCGGCCGGGGTCTCGGCCCGGCTGGATGTCCGGCTGGACCTGCCGCTCCGGGACGACCAGCAAGTCCTGCTGCTACTGGACGAGTTGCGCCCGCCCGCCGGGCGGCCCGGGGCGAGCCACCAGTTCCGCGCACCCGCGCCGCCACTGCCGCGCACCGACCCGTTCGAGGTCCGGGTGCCGGTCGTCGGCGTCCGCCCGACGGCGTACCTGGCCCGGATCCAGGTGGACGGCGTGCCGAGCGAGTTGACGGTGTCCGGCGACGGGGCCTTCACCGGCCCGGTCGTGGACCTGACGCACTGACCGCAGGACAGGGGGTTGGAGATGAGCACGCGCCGGAGACAGGGCCGCGACGGCTCGGCGGACGACTCGCACCGGGAGTCGATGTCCGCCGCGGTCGCCGCCGTGCTCGAACGGGTCGACGCGCACGCGGCCGGCCGTACGGCAGAGCCCGCCGTCCCCTCGGCCCCCGGCACCCGCCGGGGCGGGCGCCGCCAGCCCGCCACAGCCCTGGACGCAGTCACCGCTTCCTTCGGGCTCACCCCGTTCGAGCGCGACGTCCTCGTGCTGGCCGCCGCCCCCGCGATCGACCCCACGGCCGCCGCCCGGTGCGCCGCGGCGGGCGGCGACCCGGGGCGCGCGTACCCGACCTTCTCCCTCGCCCTCGCCGCCCTGGACCAGCCGCACTGGAGCGCGCTCACCCCGGTGGGCCCGCTGCGCCGCTTCCGGCTGGTCGAACTGGACGATGAGACGGCGCTCACCGCCTCCCGGCTGCGGATCGACGAGCGGGTGCTGCACTTCCTGGTCGGCGTGCCGTACCTGGACGTGCGGCTGCACGGCCTGCTCACCCGGGTAGGACCGCTCGGCGAGCTACCCGGCCCACACGAGCGGTGCGCCGCCGAGCTGGCGCGGGGGTGGACCTCGGCCGCGCTGTCCGGCCCGCCGCACACCGAGCTGACCGGCGCCGACCGCCGCACCCGCTGGGAGATCGCGGCGGAGGCGGCCCACCGCGCCGGACTCGGCCTCTACGCCGCGCACCGCGAGGACCTGCCCACCGAGCCCGCCGAGCGCGAGCAACTCGCCCGGCTGTGGCAGCGCGAGGCGATCCTGATCCCGGCCGCGCTGCTGGTGGAGAGCGGGGAACCGGGCCGGGAGCGTCCGCAGGCCCCGAACGGCGCGGAGGCCTTCCTCGCCAGCCTCGCGGTGCCGCTGGTCGTGTCCGGCGACGAGCCCCCGCCCGCCGGGGCCTCGGACCGTACCAGGCTGACCGTGCCCCCGCTCGGCCCCGAGGAGCAGCTGGGGATCTGGGCCGAGGCGCTGGACGGTGCGCCGGGGGTCACCGAGGGCGGACTCCGCGCGCTGGCCGCGCAGTTCTCGCTGCCCGGCCATGTGATCCGCTCGGCCGCGGCGACCGCCCGGCGGGCCGCCGAGTCCACCGGCAACGGCGGGGACGGCGGGGAGGGTGCGGCCGGCGGGGAGGGTGCGGACGTCAGCCGACTGGCCTGGCACGCCGGACTCGTGGAAGCCCGGATGTCCCTGGACGAGCTGGGCCGGCGGGTCGAGCCGCGCGCCGGCTGGGACGACCTGGTCCTGGAGGAGCGCCAGCGCGCGACGCTGCGCGAGATCGTCGCCCACGTCCGCCGGCGCGGCACCGTCTACCAGGAGTGGGGCTTCGAGTCGGTGCTGCGCCGCGGCCTCGGCGTGACCGCGCTGTTCGCTGGCGGGTCGGGCACCGGGAAGACGCTGGCAGCCGAAGTCGTGGCCGGGCAGCTCGGCGTGGACCTGTTCGTCATCGACCTCTCCCAGGTCGTCAGCAAGTACATCGGCGAGACCGAGAAGAACCTCCGGCGGGTCTTCGACGCGGCCGAGCGCGGTGGCGCGCTGCTGCTGTTCGACGAGGCCGACGCGCTGTTCGGCAAGCGCAGCGAGATCAAGGACAGCCACGACCGTTACGCCAACCTGGAGGTCAGCTACCTGCTGATGCGGATGGAGTCCTATCGGGGCCTGGCCGTGCTCACCACCAACATGAAGAAGGCGCTGGACCCCGCGTTCATGCGGCGGATCAGGTTCGTGGCCGACTTCCCGTTCCCCGGAGTGCCGGAGCGCGCCGAGATCTGGCGGCGGGTCATCCCCGCGCAGACCCCCAGCCGGGGTGTCGATCCGGAGCGGCTCGCCCAGCTCACCGTGGCGGGCGGCTCCATCCGCAACATCGCGCTGTCCGCCGCCTTCCTGGCCGCCGACGAGGACTGCCCGATGCAGATGCGGCACCTGCTGGCCGCCGCGCGCACCGAGTACCTCAAGCTGGAGCGCTCGCTGTCGCCTTCGGAGGTCTCCGGATGGATCTGACCGAGGGGCCAGGGGCCGGGCGGGGCAGTGCGGGAACGGGCGGTGCCGGGCGGATCGAGGTCGAGATCGGCGAGCTGGTCCTCGACGGCTTCGCGCGGATCGACCACGACCGGCTGACGGCGGCGTTCCGGGGCGAGCTGGCCCGCCTGGTCGAGGCGCGCGGGGTGCCGATCGCGGTCGACGGCGACCGTGCGCTGGACCTGCTCTCCGGACTGCCGCCACTGCCCGCGGGCGCCTCGGCGCAGCGGCTCGGCGAGGCACTCGCCCGCGCCGTGCACACCGGGCTGTCCGGCGGTGGCCGGGCGCCGGAGCGGGGGCGGACATGAGTCGACTCAACGCTCCCGCCCGGGACTCCGGGCCGAACGCCAAGCAGGGCGAGGGCCGGCGCAAGACGCGGGCGCCGAAGGCCCGTACGCCCGAGCCGAAGGAGATCGTCTCCGGCGCGGGCCAGCCGCTGGACCCGGGCCTGCGGCGGGAGCTGGAGGCGCGGCTCGGGCACGACCTCAGCCGGGTCCGGGTGCACACCGACCGGGACTCCGCCGCGCTGACCGAACTGATCGGCGCGGACGCCGTCGCCGTCGGTCCGGACCTCTTCTTCGGCGAGGGCAAGTACCGCCCGGCCGGCGAGGACGGCAGGCGGCTGCTCACCCACGAGCTGCTGCACACCGTCCAGGCCCCGAACCCGCTCGGCGCGCTGCGGGCCGGCCGCGATCTGGGCGCGGTCAGCCTGCCGCAGGACGCAATCGAACGGGAGGCGGAGCACGGCGCGCGCGAGGACCGGCCGGCGGCGGCGACGCCGGGTGCCACGCCGGGCTGGCTCCGCTACGCGACCGTCGACGCCGACCGGTTCCGCACCGAGCGGCTCGACCCGGCCACCCTGGTCGACCGGCTGGCAGCCGGCATCCTGCGCTCGCTGCGCGGGGACCCGACCGACTCCTCCGGCCGGGTCCGCCTGCAACTCGCCCGCTTCGCACCGGAGTTGCAGGCCTCCGTACTCGCCCGACTGGCGGACCGGCTGCCTTCGTCGGACTACACTCGGGTGCTGGAGCTGGTCGAGGCCGCCGAGCACCGCCCGGCCGACGTGGACGGCGCGCAGACGCCCGAGCCGGTCACCGATCCGGTGACTGCTTCCGACCGAGCCACCGACGAGCGCGAGCAGACGGACGAGCAGGACCGCGACAAGCAGGACCGGAAGCGTCGACTCGACGAGGAGGCTCGGCAGTCGGACGACCCGAAGGGCCGGCGCAAGCGCCGCAAGGGGCACGGCGGCAAGGACGGCGAGGACGGCCAGGAGCGCCCGGAGCAGCAGGACGAGCAGCAGGCCCAGCCCGCGGAGGACGAGGCCGCGCAGACTCCGCCGGGCGCGCAGCCGGCTCCGCAGCCGGAGGCCGGTCAGGCCCGGCCCGCCGCCGACGCACAGCCTCCGGCCGTCGAGGAGGCGCCCGGGACGACCGCCGACGCGGGGCCGGAGCAGGCCGCCACGACGGAGGAGGGCGCCCAGCCGACTGCCGTCTCCGTACCCGGCTCGCCCGAAGCCGGACCGACGGACGCCGCCGCCCAGCCCTCGGCCGGCACGAAGCCGCAGGAGCCCGCCGCCGCGCCGCTGCCGCAGCCGGCACCCGTCAAACCCGAGCGCCTGGACGCGATCGCGCGGGCCGAGGACAGCCCGCTCGCCCGGCACGGACTGCTGGAGGGCGACCAGCAGCAGCGCGAAATCCGGGACGAGGAACGGCCGTTGGGCATGGAGCCCGGCGCGGACGCGGAGGTCCACGACTCGCCCGGCGCCGGCGAGGACCGGCAGTCGCAGTCGGCCGCCCCCGGGCCGGAGCTCAACCCGGGGGACTTCCTGCCCTCGGCCGACCTCGACGTGTCCGGTGTGCCGACCACCGATCAGGTCCAGGTGGCTGCGGACGGCGCGCCCCCCGTGTATGCCGAGGCGCCGGAGTTCCCCGCGCCGCCCGCGACCAAGGCCGACCAGGTGCAGGCCGAGCGGGAGAGCCGGCCCGAGGACGAGACGGAGCCGACGGCTCCCGAGCAGGCCCGGCCCGAGCAGGCCCGGCCCGACCCGGCCCAGCCCGAACCGGCACAGCCCGTGGCTGCCCCCGCGCCGGGCCCCGCCGCCGAGGCCGAGGACCGGAGCGCCCGTGACCTCCAGCCGGAGCAGCCGGTCGAGCAGGAGATCGGCCCCGACCCGACCACGAACCCGACCGCACCCGCGGCACCGGCCGCCGCCGCGCCCGCCCCTGCGGAGCCGCAGCAGCCGGAAGCCCCCGCCGATGAGGCACGCGAGGCCGAGCCCGCGGCCACACCCGAGCCGCAGGGCCCTGGCCCGGAGCTCACCGCTGCCGCCCCCACCACGGCAGGTCCGCTCGGCGGCGACGGCCCGGACGGCCCCGGCGCCACTCCCGACACCGGCCGCGACGCCGGCGCCGCCCCCGGCCCGGCGGCCGAGCAGGCCGACGCGCCCGCCGGACTCGCCACCCAGCCCGCCCCGGACGCCTCACTGGAGTCCGGCGGCGGTGCCTGCGCGGGCCCGCAGCAGCCCACCACCGAGGCGGAGCCGGACGGTGCCGGTGGCAACGGCGGAGGCGCCGGTGGCGGCTGCGCGGCGGGCGGCGCAGCCGGGGGCGCCCCGCCCAAGCGGGAGGAGCAGCCGCCCCCGCCCGACGTCTCCGCCCAGGACCCGCAGAGCGCGCTCGCCACCGCCGCGAGCCTGCCGCCCGACCGGATGGCCGCCACCCTGGACGGCGTGGACGGTTCGGTGGACCGTACGGTCGGCGAGCAGCACGCCCGGCTGCAGGCCGCCCCACCGGCCGTCCAGCGCCCGTCCGGCGCCCCGCAGACCCAGTCCGGCCCGCCCGAAGCCGCGCCGCCCGCCGAGGCGGTGACGGAGCGGCTGGAGCGGGTCGGCCCGCAGGCCGCGGACGGCAAGCAGCAGAAGGCCGAGCAGAAGAAGGTCGGGGGCCGGAACCCCGGCGACCGGGTCGCCGCGCCCCACGTCGCCGACGACGCGAGCAACCAGGTCTCGCCGCAGGAAGTGCAGCAGGTGCAGGGCGCGGTCGGCGACGTGCCCACGACCGACCCGGCGTTGAACACCACCGTCGGCCCCGCGCCGAGGGTCGAACTGACCGGGGAGAGCGACCCGGCGCGCACCGACCAGCAGGCGGCGAAGCTCAAGGACAGTTCCACAAAGATCCTCGGCGTCGGCCGGGAGGACGCCGCCAAGCCGATGGGCGAGGACCGGATCTACCCGGACGTGCCGAAGGAGACCCTCACCGCCTCCGTACCGGGCGGCGGGGGCAAGGGCGGGGGCGCCAGGGCCGGCGGCGCGGTCGACACCCAGCCGGGCATCGGCATCGTGACCCAGCAGGAGCGCGGCCCGCAGATCCAGGCCGCGGTCGGCCAGGGCCAGAGCCGGCTGGGCTCCGAACAGGCCGAGCAGAAGCAGGGCGAGGCCGATGCGCGCCGGCAGAACCAGGCCGAGGTCGACCAGGCGGTGGCCGACAACGCCCAGGCCCAGGCCGGCGAACGGGGTGAGGCCACCGAGAAGGTCAAGGCCGAGCGCGAGCAGTGGCGCACCGAGCAGGACCGGAAGGTCACCACCGCGGACCAGGACTCCGACGCGGAGCACCAGGACAAGAGCGGCCGGATCGGCAAGAAGCGCACCGAGGCCGACAAGGACGTCCAGGACCGTCAGCAGCAGGACAACCAGAAGATCCAGGACAAGCGGAAGGAGGCCGAGGAGAAGGCGCAGAAGGAGAAGGACCGCAAGAAGGAGGAGTCCGAGGGCTGGTGGGGCTGGGTCAAGTCCAAGGTCAAGGCGGCCTTCGACGCGCTGGTCGAGGCGGTCACCAAGGTCTTCGACTACTTCCGCGGCCTGGTCAACGACATCATCGACGGCTTCCGCAAGTTCGCGGACTGGGCGATCGACCAGGCACGGAAGTTCGCCGTCGACCTGATCGACAAGCTCGCGGACGCGCTGATCAAGATCTGCGATGTCCTGCTGGCGGCCTTCCCCGAACTGCGGGACAGGTTCCGCAAGAAGATCGAGGAGTGGCGCGACAAGGCCGTCGCCAAGGTCAACGAGTGGGCGGACAGGCTCAAGAACGCCGTGAACAAGCTGCTCGACCTGCTCGCGGCCGGACTGAACGCCCTGCTGAACGCGCTGGAGGCCGGGCTCAAGGCCGCCATCGAGGCGGTCCGCAAGGCCGTCATGGACGCGATCGACTTCGTGCAGAAGGCGATCGCGATCTTCGGCGAGTTCGCGGTCCTGATCGGCGACATCGCCTCCGACCCGGGCGGCTGGCTCAAGAAGCTCGGCACCGCCGCGATCGACGGCATCCAGCACTACCTGTGGGGTGCGATCAAGAGCGCGGTGCGGACCTGGTTCAACGAGAAGGTCGAGTCGGTGGTCGGCCTGACCTCCACGATCGTCAACGTGCTGGTCAAGGGCTGCATCTCGATGGCCCAGATCGGACGGATGGCCTGGCAGGCGATCGTCGCCTCGCTGCCCGGCATGATCGTCTCGATCGTCGTCGAGAAGCTGGTGTCACTGATCGTGCCGGCGGCGGGCGCGATCATGGCGATCATCCAGGGCCTGGTGGCGGCGTGGAACACCATCAGCAAGATCGTCGCCGCGATCGGGAAGTTCGTCACCTTCCTGAAGGCGGTCAAATCCGGCTCGGCCGCCTGCCTGTTCGCCGACGCGGTCGCGGCGGGCGTGGTCGCGCTGCTCGACTTCATCTCCAACTTCCTGCTCAGCAAGCTCAAGGGCGCGGGCAAAGCCGTCGGCACCAAGCTCAAGGGGATCGCCCAGAAGATCCTCAAGGGCCTGGCCAAGGCTGGTCGCGGTGCCCGCAAGGCCGCCGGAACCGCCGTCAACAAGGCCCGCGCGAGCCTGCGCCGGGCCACCCGGTCACTGCGCAAGCCGCCCTTCCCCGGCCGCGCCCGCCCCGCCCGCCCGGCCCGTACCGGCCCCGCCCGGCACACCGTCCGGCAGGCCGAGCGCCACCCCTCGGCCACCCTCGGACGCCCGCGCCGCGAGGTCACCCGCCCGAAGTCCTCCGCACCCCGCCGCCCCGTCTCGGCGGTCGGCCGCGCGCTCAACTCCTCCCGCCAGACCGTCAAGGCCGCCCTCAACCGCGTCCGGGTCGCCGCCCGCACCCTCGGCCGCAAGCTCCTCGACAGCAAGCTCGGCCGCGCCCTCACCAACGGCGCCCACAAGATCCGCGACGCCTACCGCAAACAGCGCGACCGTCTGCGCGCCTGGCACCAGAAGCGCCAGCAGCAGCGCGCGGACCGCCGCAAGCACGAGAACTCCCCGGACGCGAAGAAGCAACGCCTCGAACTGATCGTGGCCCGCATCCGGCCGCGGATCGAGCGCCTGCTGGCACGCGGGGTCCGGCAGGTGGTGCTCCGGCCCCTCCTGGCCGGGATGCGGGCCTGGTACCGGCTCACCGGGCTGGCGGAGGTCGGCAGTCCGGCCTTCACCATCGATGCCCAGCTCAACCCGACGGCCAGGGCCGCAGGCGGCTTCGAGCTGACGGCCGAGGAGATCCGCGGGATCATCCGCAAGCAGGCGGAGGGCCTGTTGGACCGGGCCGACGTCATCGCGGTCGCGACGCACATGCGGATTCTCAAGCACCAGGCCGGTGCCGATGCCGTGAACCAAGCGCTGCGGACACAGGGGGCACAGGACATACCCGGCGTCGTCCACTACCTGCGGAACCGCGGCACGGACCTCGACGTCTCGACCGCGCAGGGCGGTCCTCTCATCGTCCCGCCCTACAAGGTCGGTTGGGGGAAGATGGAGCACTACACGGTCGGCCCGGAGGGGGGAGCGGTCAGGGAGCAGAACCGGGGCGCCGGCAGCAACGCGGTCACCAAGGGGGTCGGCAAGTACCCGGAGATCGCGGCCGACCTGTCCCGCGTCGGGCTGACCGACATGAACTTCGCCATGGCGCTGAGGGCCTACAGCACGAACAGCCACCTGCCCCCCTCCTTCACGCCGGAGCAGCAGGCCCTGGTGCGCAACGCTCACTGGCTGATGTTCGTCCGGGAATCCGTCCGGAGCCCCGCGAACCTCGGCTACGCGGCCATGACGACCGATCTGCTGGCGCGCGGACCGCAGGCCGGCGGGCTGGACCGGAACCAGGCGTTCGCCCAGTACGAGGGCAACCGCCGGGGTGACCGGGGGCAGTTCCCGATGTCGATGAGGGGCGCCGCAGCCGCGGCGCGCGGTCTCAAGCAGGAGGAGGCGGGCCTGCTCACCAACCTGGAGAGCACGGCGGCCGATCGCAACGAGCTGAGGTTCCGCGAACTGCAGCTCGGCGAAGCCTGGGCACTCGCCAAGACCGGCGGCGTGGGGATCGCCGCCACGACGGAGGCGGACACCGTCAAGAAGGGCGAGAACCTCGTCCAACAGTTCCTGCTGCAGTTCTACGGCCTGAGATAAGAGGAAGACTCGCATGTCCCGATCGTTCACCCGCCTGGTCCTCACGCCCGATTTCAGCGAGCACGACTTCAAGCTGGTCGTCTGGGACCTCTTCTGGGACCTCCTCGACCTCGGACGGAAGGAGGACGGCGCCGTCGTCGACAGCTGGCTCACCCCGGGCGGCGGAGCCGAGGTGCACTACGTCGACGACGGGATCATCGGCATGCGGTACGTCACGATCCGGGGCGACGGCACGGCCGACACCGAGGCGGAGCTCCGGTCCCGCTGCCGGGTCTGGGCCCTGGACGAGGCCTTGACCGCCCTGCGTCAGGCTGCCGACCGGAACGACAAGCTCATCGCCCTCTACGCCGCCGCGCTGACCGCCGACGGCCCGGAGGACCGGTCGGTGGTCGAGGCGCTCGCCGACACCGCCCGGGACGACGATCCGGCGGTCCGACAGGCGGTGGTGCTCGCCACCGGGTACCTGCCCTGGCCCGGCCTGGTGGCCGTGGTGGAGGAGCTGAGCCGGACGGACCCGGTGGACCACGTCCGGCACAACGCCCGGGTCCTGCTGGAGGGTCTGGCCCGAACGGAAGGCGACTCCTGATGCCCTACGCGGACATTCCCAGGCCCGTGCGGTCCGGGCTGGTCATCGTGGATCCGCAGCGGGGGACGCCGCAGCGGGTCATCGTGCTGCAGTTCAATCCGGACAGCCTGGAGCGGTCGTTGGCGCCGCAGGTGGCGGGGGCGGACGGGAGCGGGGACCGGACGGAGGCGCTGCGGCTGAAGGGGCCGGCCGTGGAGACGTGGAAGTTCACCGCGGAGCTGGACGCGACGGACCAGTTGGACGTGCCGTCGCCGAACGGGATCCATCCGCAGCTGGCGACGCTGGAGTTGCTGGTGCAGCCGGCCAGTGCACAGCTGAGGACCAATCAGGCGCTCGCCGCGGCGGGGACCCTGGAGATCACGCCGGTCGAGGCGCCGCTGACGCTGTTCACCTGGGGCAGCAAGCGGATCCTGCCGGTGCGGCTGACCGAACTCACCATCACCGAAGAGGCGTTCGACATCGAACTGAATCCGATCAGGGCCGCCGTCGCGATCGGCCTGCGCGTGCTGACCGTCACCGATCTGCCGACCGGCCACCGCGGGGCCGAGCTGTACCTGGCGCACCTGGCGCAGAAGGAGCGGTTGGTCGGCGCCGCGGCCGACGGCCGGTTGAGTGTGCTCGGCCTGGGAGGGGGACTCCGATGACCGTCGACCCCGCGTCCGGCGCGCTGCCCGCGCCCTCGCCGTACCCGCTGACCAGCCGGTACCACGGCGTCCCGGTGGCCCTGCACACGACGCCGGACGGGCGGCAGGTGCCGTACCTGCGGCGGAGGCTGCTGCCGAGCGCGGACGGTCTGACCCCGCTGGCCGAGCACACCGTGAGCGCCGGCGACCGCCTCGACCTGCTCGCGAACCGCTACCTCGGCAGCGCCGACCAGTGGTGGCGGATCGCCGACGCCAACCCGGTGGTCGATCCGCGGGAGTTGACCGCGACGCCGGGCCGGCGGATCACCATCGCGCTGCCCGGTGCGGTGCCGGGGGTGGGCAATGCCTGACCTCTCGGCCGTCACGGGAGGCGGGCCGGTCGGGTCGATCCACCTCAGCCTGCTGATGGGTCCGCAGATCCCGGTGCCGGTGCCGCAGCCGGTGACGGACGCCCTGCTGTCGGCGCAGGTCACGGTGGCGTCCGGGCAGCGCAGTGGGTTCCAGCTCGCCTTCGACCTGTCGAAGCAGGGTCTGATCAACACCGCGCTGCTGCCGGGCGGCTTCTTCGACCCGAAGATCAGGGTCGTGCTGATGGTGACCGTCACGGGCACCCCGACCGTGCTGATGGACGGTGTGATCATCCGCCAGGAGGTGGGCATCAGCAACCAGCCCGGCCAGTCCACGCTCACCGTCACCGGCGAGGACCTGACGGTGCTGATGGACCTGGAGGAGCAGGCCGGGGTGCCCTTCCCCGCGATGTCCCCGGCGGCCCGGGTCGCCGCGATCATCGGAAAGTACGGGCAGTACGGCATCCTGCCGCTGGTCGTCCCCGAGCTGGTGCCGCAGACGCCGATGCCCACCCGGCGGATCGACTTCCAGAAGGGCACCGACCTCGGGTACGTCAGCGAGCTGGCGAAGGCCAACGGTTACGTGTTCTACCTCGACCCGGGCCCGGTCCCCGGGATGAGCCGGGCCTACTGGGGGCCGGAGAACCGGCTCGGCGTCCCGCAGCACGCGCTGAACGTGAACATGGACGCGCTGTCCAACGTCGACCAGCTGACCTTCGCCTTCGACGGCACGGCCCGCGAGGAGCCGGAGGCCCGCATCCAGCTCCCGGCGACCAAGGTGTCCTCCGTCCTGCCGGTGCCGGAGGTCAGCGTCCTGCGCCCGCCGCTGGCGCTCAAGCCCGCGCCGGCGCTGAAGAAGAAGGTCATCGCCGACACCGCCAAGAAGGACACCACCCAGGCCGTCGCCGAGACCATCGCCAAGGCGATGCAGTCGGCGGACGCCGTCTCCGGCTCCGGCCAGCTCGACGTCGTCCGCTACGGGCACGTGCTGCGCCCGCGCGAGCTGGTCGGCGTCCGCGGCGCCGGGCTCACCTACGACGGCCTCTACTTCGTCAAGAGCGTCACCCACAACCTCAAGCGCGGCTCGTACACCCAGAACTTCACCCTGACCCGCGAGGGCCTGATCGCCCTCCAGCCGACCGTCATCCCCTAACACCGCAGCAGGAGTTGCCCGCATGGCCGAACCGACCCGCTACCTCGGCAAGTTCCGGGGGACGGTGGTGAACAACGCCGACCCGCTCGGGATCGGCCGCATCCAGGCCCAGGTGCCCGACGTGCTGGGCGAGGCCGTGTCGACCTGGGCGATGCCCTGCTTCCCGGTGGCCGGTCCGGGCATGGGGCACTACGCGGTCCCGCCGGTCGGGGCGGGCGTGTGGGTGGAGTTCGAGCAGGGCGACCAGAGCTACCCGATCTGGACGGGCTGCTGGTACGGCTCCGCCTCGGAGGTCCCGGTGGAGGCCACGACCGGCCCGCCGGGGGCGCCGAACACGGTGCTGGAGACCACCGGGCGGCGGGTGATCGTCCTGTCCGACGACCCGACCACGGGGATCACGCTCCGCACCCCGAGCGGGGCCTCGATCGTGATCAACGACTCGGGCATCCAGATCAGCAACGGCCAGGGCGCCTCGATCTCGCTCGTCGGCGCCACCGTTTCCATCAACCAGGACGCCCTGAGCGTGACCTGACGGGGGAGAACGTCATGACCGGAAATCTGCTGCACGTCAATGCGACGGTGACCTGCCCGCACGGCGCCCAGGCGACGGCCCGGCCCGCCCAGGCGCGGGTGCTGGTCGCCGGCCAGGCCGTCACCAGTACGGCCGACCCGTACACCGTGACCGGCTGCCCGTTCAACGTGGCCGGCAAGCCGCAGCCCTGTGTGACGGTCCGCTGGGTGCTGCCGTCCGCCCGGATCCGGGTGAACGGCTCCCCCGCGCTGCCGCAGTCCGCCATCGGGCTGTGCCAGAGCGCCGAGCAGGTCCCGCAGGGGCCGCCGGTCGTGACCGTCGTCCAGCAGCGGGCGGAGGGCGTATGAACACCAGGCCCATGAACACCAGGCCCATGGACACCGGGCCCATGAACACCGGGGGTGCGCACGCCGCACAGCAGCCCGGGCCCGGCGCCGGGCCGACGGCTCCGCTGCCCGGTCCGGCCCGGACGGACCTCGCGTTCCCGTTCCGGATCGACAGCCGCGGGCGCACCGCCGAGGCGGCGTACGACGACCATGTGCGCGACCTGATCGAGCAGTTGCTGTTCACCAGCCCCGGTGAGCGGGTCATGCACCCGGACTTCGGCTGCGGGCTGCTCGACCTGGTCTTCGCGCCGAACAGCCCGGAGCTGGCGGCCACCCTGCAGCTGTCCGTCCAGGCGGCGCTGCAGCGGTGGCTCGGCGACGTCATCGAGGTCGCCGGGCTCGACGTGGAGAGCGAGGACAACGTGGTGCGGGTCGAGCTGGCCTACGTGGTCCGCCGGACCGGTACGCAGCGGCACGACGTGTTCGAGGGCGGGGTGGCGGCATGACCGGGCGATCCGAACGCCCGACGGCACAGTGCGGGGCGGACCCGCGGCGCGCCGACGTGCGCGCGGCGCACCTGCTGGGCCTGGACGGCGCCGAGCCGGAGGACGACGGACGCACGCTGACCGTGACCTTCCTCGGCCGGGCGCCGGGCGAGCTCGGCCTGGAGAACATCCGCGTCGACGGCGGCCGCCGGATCACCGGACTGCGCGCCCTCGCGGTCGATATCGAGCGCGCGGACGACCCGGAGCTGGACGACCGGATGCACGTCACCCTCGACCGGGCCGGCGACACCTCCCGCTACCGGCTGACCGTGGTCGAGGCGGACGCCTACGGCCGGCCGGGCACCCGACCGTACCCGGGCTTCGACCCGAGGTACGCGAGCACCGGGTTCTCCTTCGGCGCCGACTGCCCCTCGCCCTACGACTGCCGCACCGAGGAGAGCTGCCCGCCCTCCGCCCCGGCGTCCGCCGTCATCGACTACACCGCCCGCGACTACGAGAGCCTGCGCCGGCTCGTGCTGGACCGGATGAGCCTGACCACCCCCGGCTGGACCGAGCGGCACCTGCCCGACCTCGGCATCACCCTGGTCGAGCTGCTCGCCCACACCGCCGACCAGCTCTCCTACCAGCAGGACGCGGTGGCCACCGAGGCGTACCTCGACACCGCCCGACGCCGGGTCTCGGTACGCCGGCACGTCCGGCTGATCGACTACGCCGTGCACGACGGCTGCAACGCCCGGGCGTTCGTCGCCCTGGCGACGGACCGCCCGCTCACCCTCCACCCCGGCGGCTTCCGCTTCGCCGCCGTCGACGTCAGCCGGCTCGGCCCGCAGGAACGCCCGGAGCTGTCCACGGTGATCCCCGACGAGCAACTGGACGCGCTCAGCCGGACCGCGGCGGTCGAGGTGTTCGAGCCGCTCGGCGGAACGGACCTGGTGCTGCGCCCCGAGCACAACACCATCCGGTTCTGGACCTGGGGCGACCAGGACTGCGTCCTGCCGAAGGGCGCGACCTCCGCCACCCTGCGCGACGACTGGCACGAGGCCGACCGGCCCGAGGACCGCACCCGGCACCTGGCGCTGCGCCCCGGCGACCTGCTGGTCGTCGAGGAGGTGCTCGGCCCGCGCACCGGCGCCGCCGCCGACGCCGACCCCGCGCACCGCCAGGCCGTCCGGCTCACCTCGGTCACCCACCTGGTCGACGAGCTGTACCGGCAGCCCGTGGTCGAGGTCGAGTGGGCACCGGAGGACGCCCTCTCCTTCCCGGTCTGCCTGTCCGCACACGGCGGGAGCGACTGCGGCCCGATCACCGACGTGAGCGTCGCCCGCGGCAACGTCGTCCTGGTCGACCACGGCCGCTCGCTCACCTTCTGCGGCGGAGCCCCGGAGACCTTCGCGGTGCCGCCGGAGCCGGTCCGGGTGGCACCCTGCGGGCCGGACGGATCCGGCTGCGCGGACCGCACCGGGGGCAGCCCCGCCGCGGAGGCGATCCACGAACTGCTCGACCGGACCAGGACCGGCCGCCAGCTCGGCCCGCAGCAGGTCCGCGAGCTGTACGCGCTGCTCGGCGAGGCGGCGGTCCGGCGGGCCGGGCTGAGCATCCAGCTCGCGCCGGGCGCGAGCGCGGAGGGCGAGGACGGCCAGGGCAGCGTGGTCGAGCCGCCCACGGCCGACGCCCAGGCGGCGACGCTGGAGACGCTGCTCGACCAGACCCGCTACCCCGTCCTGCCGCAGCCTTTCCGGCCGGTGCTGCGCTACGCGCCGGTCACCCAGGCGGCCGCCTACCCCGACCGGGCGCACGTCTGCGCCCGGCAGGCCGCCCTGCTCGCCGGCATCCCCGAACGGGTCCGCCGGCGGCTGGAGGAGCTGTGGCACCGGGCGGACTGCGGCCACCCCCTCTCCCGCGCCGAACTCGCCGAACTGACCCTGCTGTTCGGGGCCCAGGTGGTCCATGAGCTGCACCTCGCCGAACGGCCCGCCGCCGGGCTGCGTGAACTGCTGGCCCGCCGCACCCGCCTGCTCGCCGCCAAACTGCGCCGCCTCGAGGTGCTCACCGCCCGGGCCCGCTCCGGCGGGGTGCTCCGGCGGCCCGGCGTCTGGGAGGTGGCGCAGAGCTGGGGCGGCCGGTACGCCTCCGGGCTCGACCCCGACTCCCCCGCGCTGGCCGGCCCGGCGTCCGGGATCGCCGTCCAGGACCCTCGTGCCGCACTGCCGGCCGTCCGGGCCACCGCCGGGGGCCAGGAGTGGACGCCCCGCCGGGACCTGCTCGCCGACGGCCCGCGCGACCGGCACTTCGTCGGCGAGCCGGAGGACGACGGCCACCTCGCGCTGCGGTTCGGCGACGGGCGGCACGGTCAGCCGCCCCGGCCCGGCGCGGAGTTGCGGGTCGCCTACCGGATCGGCAACGGCACGGCCGGCAACGTCGGCGCGGAGGCCATCAACCACCTGGTGGTCTGCCAGGACCAGCCGCCCCACCCGAGGGGGCGCAGCACCGTCGTACCGCCGCAGGACGCGCTGCTCCGGGTCCGCAACCCGATGCCCGCGAGCGGCGGCACCGATCCCGAACCGCTCGACCAGGTACGGCAGTCGGCCCCGCTCGCGCTGAGCCGCACCCGGCTGCGCGCCGTCACCGCCGCCGACTACGCGGAGCTGGCCGCAACCCTGCCGGGCGTCCGGCGGGCCGCCGCCGAACTCCGCTGGACCGGCAGCGTCCAGGAGGTCCACGTCGCCGTCGAGCCGTACGGGCACGCCACCGCGGACACCGCCCTGCTCGAAGCGGTCGGACACGGCCTGGAGGCGTACCGCCGGATCGGCCACGACCTGGTCGTCCGCCCCGCCCTGGTGGTGCCGCTCGACCTCGAACTGCAGGTCTGCGCCGCCCCGGGCTACCAACGCGGCCACGTGCTCGCCGAGTTGCGGCGGGGCTTGAGCAACCGCGCCCTGCCGGACGGCCGCCTCGGCTTCTTCCACCCGGACGCGCTGGGCTTCGGCGAGCCGGTGCGGGTCTCCCGGCTGGTGGCCGCGGCCGCCGCCGTACCGGGCGTGGTCAGTGCCCGGGTCACCCGGCTGCGGCGGCAGTTCGGGCGGGACGACGGCGAGCTGGCCGAAGGGCTGCTGCGGCTCGGCGGGCTGGAGATCGCCGGCTGCGACAACGACTCCGACTGGCCGGAGAACGGCCGGCTCTCGATCGTGATCGGAGGTGGCCGATGAGCGGCCAGTGCACCTGCGGCTGCGCGGGCACCGCCACCGCGACGCCGGTACCGCTGTTCAACCCGCCCGGGCTCGACGCCATCGGCTACCGGGTCGGCGGCTACGGGGAGTTCCTCGACAGCCTGCTCGCCCGGCTGTCCGGACCCGCCTACCCGGCGCTGCGCGACCTGACCGTCCGCACCCCGGACGACCCGGCGATCGCGCTGCTGGACTCCTGGGCCGTGCTCGCCGACGTGCTCACCTTCTACTCGGAGCGGATCGCCAACGAGGGCTACCTGCGCACCGCCACCGAGGAGGGCTCGCTCACCCTGCTCGGCCGGCTGGTCGGGCACCGGCCCCGGCCCGGCGTCGCCGCCGACACCTACCTCGCCTACACGCTCGACCACGACCCGCGGGCCGCCGAGGACCCGACCGTGACCATCCCGCGCGGCGCCCGCAGCCAGAGCGTCCCCGGCCCCGGCGAGGACCCGCAGTCCTTCGAGACCGCCGAGGACCTCGCCGCCCGCTCCGCCTGGAACGAACTGGCGGTGCTGCGCCGCCGCCCGTACCAGCTGACGCCCGGACAGCTGAACCCCGGCGGCCGGGCCGAGCTGTTCGCCGCCGGCACCGCCAACAACATCAAGCCCGGCGACCGGCTGCTGTTCGTGTTCAGCGCCGACAAGGCAGCCGACCCGGTCCACCGGGTGCTGCGGCTGGTGCCCGAGGTGCGGCTCGACCGCGAGAACGACGTCACGGTGATCGGGCTGCCCCGGGACCTGCGCACCCTCAAGGACCTGCGCGCCGAGCTGGCGGACTGGATCACCGTCACCGAGAACGCTCCGAACCCCAGGCCCGGGCACAGCCGGATCGTCCGGGACTTCGACGACCAGGTGCTGGCCCCGCTGCGCGCCGACCTCGACCGGCCGTCCGGCCCGCTGAGCACCCCCGCGGACTTCGCCGAGCGGCTCGCCCCGGTGATCTCCCGGTCGGCCGAGGCCGCCGAACTGGCGCGCTCCCAGCAGCCGGTGGCCGACTGGTTCGGACGCCTCGGCGAGGAGCTGTCCGGCCTGCGCGACCGCGCCCACCAGCTGGAGCCGCCGCAGGCTCCCGACAAGCCCGGACCGCACCCTCCCGGCATCGGCACCGCCGACCCGGCCGTCCGCGGACTCGGCTCGGTGCTGGCGGCGCTGCGCACCGCCCCCACCCGGCCCCCGCTGAGCGCCCGGGACCTCGCCCGCGACCCGCAGCGCCTGTTCGCGCCCGGCTCGGACCTCGGCGTGCAGCTGCTGTCCGCGCTCGACCCCCGGCTGCGCGACGGCCTCTACCCCGCCTGGCGGCGGGTCGACCTGACGGCGCCGCTCGCCGTGCACGAGATCCAGGCGATGCGGGTGGTCGCCACCCCGTTCGGCGCCACCGCGCCGCTCAAGCCCGTCTACGGCAACGACGGCCGGATCGACCGCTACGTGGACTGGCCGCTCTCCGGCAGCACGCTGATCGGCGTCCGGGTCGGCTTCGACACCGCCGGCACCGTCCCGAAGACCGCCGACTTCACGTACGTCGAAGCCGGCAGCCTGACGCACAACGCCTTCTCGCTGCCGTGGGACCACACCTTCCCCTTCGGGCCCGGACAGGTCAAGGTGGTCACCACCGAGCCGCCGGCGCCGAATCCGCACGCCGCCGCCGTGCGCGCCGCCGTGCCCGCTCCCGACCAGGAGGCCGGGGTCAGCGCCAAGTTCCTGGCCAAGCTGCCCGAGCGCACCGTCGTCGTGTCCCGCCCGCAGGCCGACGGCCGCATCCACGTGAAGGTCGACGGCGGGCCCGGCGCCGCGCTCGACTACCAGCTCGACCCGGGCCAGGAGAAGACCGGCGAGTCCGGCGAGCTGAACGTCCGGGTCCACCGCTACACCGCGACCGACGAGTCGCCGCCCGCGGTCGAGGTGGTGTTCACCACCAAGCTGCAGCCGGTCTCCGGCACGGTCCTCGCCCTCGACGCCGTGTACGACCAGATCGCGCCCGGCAGCTGGGTGGTCATCCAGCGCCCGCGCAAGGGGATCGACGGCGGCATCCCGGGCAGCCGCGACCTCGCCGAGGTCATCACCCGGGTGACCGACGTACGCGTGATCTCCCGCGCCGACTTCGGCATCACCGGAAAGGTGACCGAACTGTCCCTGCAGCAGCCGTGGTTGGACGAGAAGGACACCCAGCTCTCGGACATCCGGGACGCCACCGTCTACGCCCGCGGCGAGTCGCTGCGACTCGCCGACGAGCCCGTCACCGAGGAGGTCCACGGCGACCGGATCGAACTCGCCCGGCTCTACGACGGGCTGACCCCCGGCCGGTGGATCGCGGTCAGCGGCGAGCGGACCGACATCCCGAACACCACCGGGGTCCGGGGCACCGAACTCGCCATGATCGCCGGCGTCGGGCAGAGCGTCGACCCGCGCCTGCCCGGGGACACCGTCCGCACCGCCATCACGCTCAGCGCCCGCCTCGCCTTCCGCTACCGGCGCGACACCGTCCAGGTCCTCGGCAACGTGGTCCGCGCCACCCAGGGCGCCACCCGCGACGAGGCCATCGGCAGCGGCGACGCCGGCATCCCCGGCCAGCGCTTCACGCTCTGGCAGTCGCCGCTCACCTGGCTCGCCGCCGACACCCCCAGGGGCGCGCGCAGCACCCTGGAGGTCCGGGTCGACGGGGTGCGCTGGCACGAGGTCGACAGCCTCGCCGGGCGCGGCCCGGACGAACAGGTCTACGTCAGCGCGACCACGACCGACGGCCGCACCACCGTCACCTTCGGCGACGGCGTGCACGGTTCACGCCTGCCCACCGGCCGGGAGAACGTCCGCGCCCGCTACCGGATCGGCATCGGCGAGAGCGGCAACGTCGGCGCCGGACGGATCACCCAGCTCACCACCCGCCCGCTCGGCGTCTCCGCCGTCGTCAACCCGCTGCCCGCCACCGGCGGCGCCGGACCGGACGGCCCGGGCCTGGCCAGGCGCACCATCCCGCTCGCCGTCACCGCCCTGGACCGGCTGGTCTCGGTGCCCGACTACGAGGACTTCACCCGCTCGCGGGCCGGCATCGGGCGCGCGAGCGCCACCCGGCTCTCGGACGGCAGGCGGGAGCTCGTCCACGTCACAGTGGCCGGGGTGGACGACATCCCGCTCACCGCCGACTCCGACCTGATCCGCACCCTGCGGTCCTCGCTCACCACCTACGGCGACCCGAAGCTGCCGGTCGAGGTCGCGCCGCGCGAACTCGTCCTGCTGGTCGTCGCCCTGAGC
This sequence comes from Kitasatospora sp. NPDC034035, assembly GCF_055575755.1. Classification (NCBI taxonomy): domain Bacteria; kingdom Bacillati; phylum Actinomycetota; class Actinomycetes; order Kitasatosporales; family Streptomycetaceae; genus Kitasatospora; species Kitasatospora sp. NPDC034035. The sequence goes on from NZ_JBVISA010000052.1 coordinate 36,127, forward strand.
GTCAAGGTCGACCCGGACCACTCCTGGGACCTGGTCGAACCGGCGCTGCGCCGCGCCCTGCTCGACCGGCTCGGCTACGCCGGGCGCCGACTCGGCCAGAGCGCCCACCTGTCCGAGGTGCTCACCGCCGCCCAGGCCGTCCCCGGCGTGGACTGGGTCGAGGCCGACGCCTTCACGGGCGTGCCCGGCAGCCTCACCCCGGAGGGCCTGGAACACCTGTCCGAGCGGCTCGCCCAGCCGCAGCCGACCGTCCCGGCCCGACTCGCCCGCTTCGACGAACAGCGGTACCGGGTGCGGGGCCCCGAAGCGGAGACCCTCACCGAGATCGCCGCCCGCAACGGCGTCTCGGTCGCCGAGCTGCTGCGCCTCAACCCGTCCGTCACCGACACCCGGCCGCTGCCGCCCGGCCGCGTGGTGACGGTGTTCCGCGGCATCCGCCCGGCCCAACTCGCCCTGCTGTCACCGAACCTGCCCGACACGTTGATCCTCAAGGAGGTGCTCCGATGAGCGAGCGGTGGGGGTCCCCCCGGCCGGAGGCCGGGGGAGAGCGAACCGTCAAGAGGCGCGTGTGGGCGAATGCCCCTGCCGAGCGAAGCGAGGTGGGCGCATGAGTCGTGATCCGGACGAACTGGTGGAGCTGCTGCCGCAGTGGCACCGGCTGCGGGACGCCGAGGCCGGCGAGCCGCTGCGCGCCCTGCTGGCCGTCATCGCCGAGCAGGTCGACGTCGTCCGCAGCGGCGTCGAACAGGGCTACCAGGACTGGTTCGTGGAGACCGCCGCCGACTGGGCCGTCGCCTACCTCGGCGACCTGGTCGGCTACCGGATCCTGCCCGGCTACGAGGAGGTGCTCGCCACCGGCCTGCACGGCGGGGCCTCCCCGGAGCGGGCCGCGGCCCGCGACCGGCTCGCCGCCCGGCTGGCGCCGCGGCACGACGTCGCGAACACCGTCGCCAACCGCCGGCGCAAGGGCACGCTCGCCCTGCTGGAGGAACTGTCCGCCTCGGTCGCCGACTGGCCGGCCCGGGCCGTGGAGCTCTCCCGGCTGCTCGGCGGCACCCAGCCGGTGCGGCTGCTGCGCCCGGACGAGGAGCCGGCCGACCGTCAGCGGCTGAGCCGGGGCCGGCTGGTCGACGTGCGGCGCGGCGCCGAGCTGGACCTGCTCGGCGGGCCCTTCGACGGGCAGGCGCACACCGCCGACGTCCGCCGGGCCGCCTCCACCCGCCGCCAGGGCGGCTACACGCCGGCCGGTGTCGCCCTGTACGTCTGGCGGCTGAAGCCGTACCCGGTCACCCGGGCGCCCGCGTACTGCATCGACCGGGCCAGGAACCTCTTCACCTTCTCGGTCCTCGGCAACGACGCCCAGCTGGTCACCGAACCCGAGCCGGAGCCGTCGACCACCCACCTCGCGACGATCGACAACGTGCCGGCCCCGATCCGGCGCCGGCAGCTCTCCGAGCGCCTGGCCGACTACTACGGGCCGGGCAAGAGCTTCGCCATCTGGCGCGACGGCGCCCAGGAGCCGGTCCCGCCCGCCGAGATCACGGTGGCCGACCTGAGCGGCTGGACGTACCGGCCCAAGCGCGGGCAGGTCGCCGTCGACCCGCTGCTCGGCCGGATCGCATTCGGCGCCCGCTCCGCCCCGCGCCGCGGCGTCTGGGTCGACTACCACTACGCGTCCGGCGACGACACCGGCGGCGGGGAGTACCCGCGCGACCGCCCGGAGGCCCGGCACCGGACGGTCTACCGGGTCGGCCCCGGCGGGCCGTACGAGCGGATCAACGACGCCTACGAGAAGTGGCGCGCCGACCAGGAGTCCGGCAGCGCGGGCGGCGCCGCCATCATCGAGATCACCCACAGCGGCGCCTACCAGGAACAGCTGGACTTCGACCTGACGGCCGACGACCGCCTCGAACTGCGCGCCGCCGAGGGCACCCGGCCGGTGATCCGGCTGCTCGACTGGTACAGCAACCGGCCGGACGCGCTCAACGTCCGGGGCGTCCGCCCGGGCGGGCGGCTGGTCCTGGACGGGCTGCTGATCACCGGTCGCGGCGTCAACGTCACCGGACCGCTGGCCTCCGTCACCCTGCGGCACTGCACCCTGGTGCCGGGCTGGTCGCTGGAGCCGCACTGCGAACCGCACTCGCCGCAGGAGCCCAGCCTCGTGCTGGACCACACCACCGCCTGCGTGACGATCGAGCGCAGCATCCTGGGCACGATCCAGGTCGTCGGCGACGAGGTCGACACCGACCCGCTGGAGATCCACCTCGCCGACAGCATCCTGGACGCCACCGGGCCCGAGCGCCCGGCGCTCTCCGGGCCCGACTGCGAGCACGCCTACGCCCTGCTGCACGCCCACCGGTCCACGGTGGTCGGCGAGGTGCACACCCACGCGGTGCCGATCGCCGAGGACTGCGTGTTCACCGGGCGGCTGCGGGTGGCCCGCCGCTCGCTCGGCTGCCTGCGGTTCTGCTACGTCCCGCCGTGCTCGCGCACCCCGCGCCGGTACGAGTGCCAGCCGGACCTGGTGCGCTCGGCGGTGACCGAGCTGGTCGAGCGCGGCGAGCTGGACCCGGCGCAGGCCGCCCGGCTGCGCGAGCTGGAGGCCGAGCGGGTCCGCCCGCTGTTCACCAGCCTGCGGTACGGCACGCCCGGCTACGGCCAGTTGGCCGCCGGGTGCGCGCCAGAGATCACCCGCGGCGCCGAGGACCGCTCCGAACTCGGGGCCTTCCACGACCTGTTCCAGCCCCAGCGCGAGGACAACCTGCGGGCCCGGCTGGCCGAGTACACCCCGGCCGGCACCGACGCCGGGATCTTCCACGCCTCCTGACCCGCTCCGACGACCCGCCCCGACGACCCGCCCCGAGTGAATCCGAAAGGGAAACCGTGCACGCAGACTTCTCGCGCCTGACCTTCCGGCCCGGCAAGCACTACTCCGCGGTGCTGACCCAGCAGGGCCGGGTCCAGCTCGACGCCGACGCCAACGAGCAGGCCGCAATCGAGCGGTACCAACTGCGCACGCTCGCCGCCGACCTGATCGGCCGCCGCGGCGGACCGGCCGCGGCGGCCGGATTCGCGATCGGCTACCTGCCGGGCAACCACGACGTGGACGACCTCACCATCGGCGGCGGCCGCTACTACGTGGACGGCATCCTGTGCGAGGCCGACCGGCCCGAGCCCGGCATCGCCGTGCCCCACGACGGCGGCCAGGGCGACGGCGGCGACGCCCGGGAGGCACCCGCCGGCTGGACGTACTGGGACCAGCCGGACGCCTACCGGGACCAGGAGCGCGACGGCGACCGGCTGCCCGGCGAATTCCCGTTCCTGGTCTACCTGAAGGTCTGGGAGCGCAGCGTCACCGCCGTCGAGGACCCGGAGATCCGCGAGGTCGCGCTCGGTGCGGCGATGCCCGACACGGCGGCCCGGGCCAAGCTCGTCTGGCAGGTACTCGCCCTGCCCGCCTCGGAGTTGAGTGTTCCGGACGGCGGGGCGTCCCGGGTGCGGGAGGCCTTCGACGCGTGGGCCGAGGCGCACGAGCGGCCGGGCGGGCTGCTGGCCGCGCGCGCCCGGCGGCCGGAGCGGGCGAGCGAGGACCCGTGCCTGGCCCACCCCGAGGCCGGCTACCGGGGCCCGGAGAACCAGCTGTACCGGGTGGAGGTCCACCACGGCGGCTCGGCGGAGGGCTGCGCCACGTTCAAGTGGTCCCGGGAGAACGGCTCGGTCGTCCTGCCGATCGCCTCGATCGAGGGCGTCTGGGCCGACCTCACCACACTGGGCGACGACGACAAGCTCAGCCTCTCGGTCGGCGACTGGGTCGAGGTCGCGGACAGCGCGTACGTCAGCCGGGGCGAGGCGGCGAACCTGCTCCAGGTGGAGGAGACCGACCTGCCGGGGCGCCGGGTGCGGCTGTCCGCCGAACCGGTGCCGGAGGTCGGGCGGCTGGCCGAGCGCCACCCGTTCCTGCGCCGCTGGGACCACCGGGCGCCCCGCGGCCGGGACGCCCTGCCGCTGGCCGGCGGCGCCCTGCAGCTCCAGGAGGGCGCCTGGCTCGACCTGGAGGACGGCGTCCAGGTGTACTTCCGGCCGGGCGGCGAATACACCCGGGGCGACTACTGGCTCATCCCCGCGCGGACCGCCACCGGCTCGGTGGAGTGGCCGCAGAACGCGGCCGGCGAAGCGCTGCTCCGGGAACCGGCCGGAGTCCGGGTGCACCATGCCCCGCTCGCCTGGGTGAAGGGCCCCACCACGGTCGTCGACCTCCGGCAGACCTTCGCCCCGCTGACCGCCCCCACCCCGCAGTAGGGCGTGTCCACGGCCCGCGCATCGAGTACCTCATCGGCCAGACCCCGCCCCAGGCCTGGCCGAGGCCGTCACCGGACACCCCGCCAAAGGGCGAGCGCTCCTACGACCGGGCCGCACGAGGAACTGCTCGTTGGTCGGGACGCGCACACGTCCGTCATCGCCGGCCTCGTCCTCGCCGGCGTCCGGCCGGTCCGGGTGGAGCCCCAGCTACTCCTGGGCGCTCAAGGGCGTCTTCCAGGTCTTGATGGACGGGATGATCGCTGAGGCCGCCGCGCGCGGCCAGGTTGACTTGTCGCTGGTCAGCGTCGACTCCACCGTCGCCCGAGCACACCACCACGCGGCCGGGATGGTCGTGGACGCCGAGCTACTGGAGGAGTTGGAGAAGGCGGTCGCAGAGGAAAAGGGGATCCTGCGAAGGGACAAACCGGGCCGGTAGCCGACCAGGGCAGTGCTGCGGACGAGGCCGCACGAGAAGGAAAGCGCCGCATGCGTCGGCGCCGCCGGGCGCGGCTCAAGGCAGCCGCGCTGGGGCGTTCGCGGGGCGGGCTGACCACGAAGACCCATCTGGCGGCCGAGCGGCGCTGCCGTCCGCTGTCCTTCGTGGTCACGCCGGGCCAGAGCGCGGACAATCCGCAGTTCACCGCCGTCATGGACAAGATCAAGGTCCGCGGCCCGGTCGGCCGGCCCCGCACCCGCCCCGACGCGGTCGCCGCAGACAAGGCGTACTCCGCCCGCGGTACCCGCGCCTACCTGCGCAGACGCCGCATCAAGGCGGTGATCCCGGAGAAGGACGACCAGGCCGCCAACCGCAAGAAGAAGGGCAGTAGCGGCGGACGGCCCGTCAGCCACGACGTGGACCTCTACCGCGACCGCAACACCGTCGAGCGCGCCATCAACAAGATCAAGAACTGGCGGGGTCCGGCGACCCGCTACGACAAGACCCCGACCAGCTACGAAGCCGGCCTGCACCTGTGCGGTGCCGTCATCTGGCTCCGCAGCCTGAGACCCACATCATGATCCAAACTCAGAACACTCCCTAGCGTCCCAGCCGTAAAACCCCATCCCCCACCCATTCGGAATGGTGCTCTTGTCGTCGGTGTACTGCGGAAGCACGTCGTACAGCACAGGACCCTGAGGCATGATCTTCCCGGATCTGGTCTCAAATGTCCGCATGCTGCTGGCGATCCTGCC
>NZ_JBVISA010000053.1:0-38258 GCF_055575755.1 Kitasatospora sp. NPDC034035
TTCTCACGCCGCGTGATGTGCACGTCGTAGCCCATAGCGAGCCAGAGTAGACCGCGAGACCGACATGATCGCGAAGTCACACTGGAGTACTAGCCGCGAGATCTCAGGCATGAGCTCGACGTTCTGAATAGCCGCACTGTTCGCCATGCGGCGGGCCAGGACAAGGTCGAGGTAGTCCGCGACCAACCGAGCTTTCTTCGTGAAGGTGTCATCGTCGTCGCCCGGGTTCATCACCGCTGTCAGCAGCAGGAACTGTGCAGTGAGACCATTGTCGGCGTTGTACCGTACCGACTCCAGCCCCGGCACCAGCTCCGTGGTGGCCCGCTGAATCAGGGCGTACCTTTTGGCACATGGGACCAGGATGTTCGTGATGAAGTCGCGGTACTGGTCCGGCCGGCGCAAGCCCAGAAGTTCGCCGTGCTCGCGTACCCACTCGTGGAACGCCCCGTCGATCTTCTCTACATCCGGAGTGGCGGGTTCGACGTAGCGCGCCTGCAGCAGTGTCTTGACAAAGTCGCTCGGCGAAGCCCCGTCCTTCGCCAGGCAGGTGAGCATCCTCCGCCAACTGGCGTTCATGTCCGCATGGTTCTGCCGTGCCCTGGAGAGCAGGAAGCTCTTGAGTAGATCGAGTGGGGTCAGGCGGGCTCCTCGATCGTTCATCGTTTCGAAGATCTCCCACCCGTGGTCCCGGTTGTGTGCCCGGATATCCACCAGGCAGACACGGGACAGCAACCAGTCGGTGAAGTAGGGAAGCGGCTCGCCGCGCAGGATGTCGGGGAAGTCCTCGGCGAGGTCGCAGCCGCGTTCCCACAGGTTCCTGACCGACGGTGACGCGCTGTTAGGCAGGTTGAACTCCGTGCCGGTGAAGAGGGCCTCCATGCACGCGTCACGTTCCGCGACATCCAGCGTGAATGAGCGCTTGCCGTACTGGCGCGACCGGATCAACTGGTCAAGATCTCGGGCGTCTTCCTGGAGGTCTTCGTCTTCCAGCATAAGTTTGCGCAGGTGGGTGAGCAGGAGCAGCAATGAGGTGAAGCGCTGCTGCCCGTCCACGAGGTAGGTGATGTCCCCCTGGTAGGTAACGATGGGCCCCAGGAAATAGGGCTCGTAGTAGCGAACCTCGGAACGCTCATGTCCTGACTTCCATTGTTCGAGAAAGCGTCTTGCTAGGTCATCCAAGAGCTCCTGCATGTTGCGGCGTGACCAGGTGTACTCCCGCTGGTAGTACTCGAGCCCATACCGCACGCTGAACAGCTGGCTGACCGACGCACCTCGGCCGTCCACCAGTTCAGAGTCCCGCCCCTCGACCACGTGTCCTCCCGCCTTCTCTCACTGGCCCACTCAACTGAGCCCACCCGTACGGTACGTGACCCAGTCGACACTGCGAGCACTATTCAGGGAGTCCACGATCGGACTGTTCAAGACCGAGCTGATCAAGCCCCGCAGGCCCTGGGGCAAGTGGTCTTTCGCCCAGGTGCACCCGGTGGCTCAGCCAGTTGAAGACGGGTTGCCGGTCGATCGGGCGTTCGGTGCTGGCTTCCCGCCTGGCGCGATTGGTGCGCCGGTGGGGGAATCCGGTTCCTTGAGCCGTAAGCGCCTTGCCGAGCTGGACCCGGGCCTGCGGCCGGCACTGCTGGCCCTGGTCAAGCCGGACGTGCGGGGTGATCCGATGTCGCCGTTGCGCTGGAGGACGAAGTCGACCCGCCAGCTGGCCGCCGAGCTGATGCGCCAAGGACGCCGCGTCTCGGGCGACCAGGTCGCCGACCTGCTGCGGGGAGGAGAGGTTCAGCCTGCAGGCCAACGCAAAGACGTTGGAACGCGCCCAGCATCCCGACCGCGCGCGCAGTTCCGCTATCTCAACGAGCAGGTCCTCGCGAGTGCCAGCCCGCGGCCCCGAGCACAGTGGTACGACCCGCTGACAACGTTCTAGGGCAGGCGGACTTCCAGTCGGGATGGAGCCCCGGCCCAGCAGCGGGCCTTCCACCTATTGTATGACGCCGCCACCATGGCGACTTTGAGCTGGTTCGTGCACACGCCTGCGGGCCGTCAGCCGCTGGGAATGCCGCGGATGACGTCGCGCAAAACCCACCGCGAAGTCATCTGACCTTCAGGTGTTCGACCGTACGGTGCGTAACTGTTGGGATGGTGTCCGGCGTTCACCAACCGCGCAGCCAGAATCTCCAGATCGCAGTGCTCCGCTTCGCGCAGTGTGCGCAGCAGCGTGAGCGCCGGTCCCCCGTTGAGTACCGTGGCGTCCGTGGCAGCTCGTGTCCCCAGGGTCCTGGCGGCTTCGGTAGCCCCGTTCCGCTGCAGTGCGTCCAGCAGACGCGCCACCATGCCTGTTTCGGTCAAATCGGTAAGGTGGGCGGCTCGTGCTCCCACAGTCCTGACAGCTTCGTCAGCCCCGGCTTTGTGTAGTGCGTCCAGCAGATCATCCACCACGCCCGGATCGGTCACGTCGGCGTGGCTGGCGGGGTCCAGGGCCAGCAACGCCTGTACGGCCTCGTCAACTCCGTTCCGGCACAGGGCACTCAGCAATTGGGCCACTGTGGACGGCTTAGTTACGTCGGCGTGGTCGACAGCTCGTGCCCCCAGGGCTCTGGCGGCTTCGGTAGCCCCGTTCCGCTGCAGTGCGTCCAGCAGATACACCACCGCGCCTGGATCAGTCAGGTCGGTATGGTGGGCGGCTCGTGCTCCCACGGTCCTGATAGCTTCGTCAGCCCCGGCTTTGTGTAGTGCGTCCAGCAGATCGGCCACTGCGCGCGGTTTGGTCACGTCGGCGTGGCTGGCGGGGTCCAGGGCCAGCAACGCCTCTACGGCCTCGTCAGCTCCGTTCCGGCACAGGGCACTCAGCAATTGGGCCACTGTGGACGGCTTAGTCACGTCGGCGTGGTCGACAGCTCGTGTCCCGAGGGTTCTGGCGGATTCGTCAGCCTCGGATTGGTGTAGCGCGTCCAGCAGATCGGCCACTGCGCGCGGATCAGTCAGGTCGGTATGGTGGGCGGCTCGTGTTCCGAGGGTTCTGGCGGCTTCGTCAGCCCTGACCTCGAGCAGCTCGTCCAGTAGATAGGAAACCTCGGGCAGATCGATCGGGTTGGCGTGGCCGGCGGGGTCGAGGGCCAGCAATGTCTGCACGGCCTCCTCAGCCCCGGCCTCGCGCAGGGTTTCCAGCAATCGTGCCACCGCGTAAGGATCGGTCAGGTTGGCATGACGGGCAGCTCTCACCCCCAGGGTCCTGACGGCTTCGTCGAGCCCGGTCCGATCAAGGGAGAGCAGTAGAACACGTACTCCAGAGGGATCAGTCAGGTTGGCAAAGCGGGCGGCTCGCGGCCCCAGGGTCCTGACGGCTTCATCGAGCCTGGCCAGGTGGAATGCCTTCACCAGCTGTGCCACCGTGCGCGGTTTGGACACGTCGGTGTGGCTGGCGGCCCTTACTGCCAGGGCCCTGACGGCTTCATCGAGCCTGGCCAGGTACAGTGCGTCCACCAGCAGTGCCACCGAGCGCGGATTGGACACGTCGGTGTGGCTGGCGGCCCGTACTCCCAAGGTCCTGGCGGCTTCACGAAGCCCGGCCAGCTGCAGCGCGTCGACCAGCAGTGCCACCGCGGACGGATCGGTCAGGGCGGTGTGGCTGGCGGCCCGTACTCCCAAGGCCTTCATGGCTTCGTCAGCCCCAGCTCGGTGCAGCGCATCCACTAGTTGTGCCACGGCGGGCAGATCGCCGAGGTCTGCCTGGGTGGCGGGGTCGGATGCCAATAGCGCCTGTACAGCCTCGTTGGCGCCGGCCTGGTGAAGTGCGTCCAGCAGATCGGCCACTGCGCGCGGTTTGGTCGGATCGGCGTAGAGAACGCTTATGGCGCCACCTGTGTGATCGGGATCCAGCTCTCTTCCGAGATTTGCCAGGGCCAGTGTGGGGTGTCCTGCCCGCACCGCTCGATCCCATAGTTGAACGGCAGTTTGACGGAATCCCCGATCCCACGCTGCCTGCGCGAGTCGGACCACGTCATCCCGTTCAAGCGGGTGGAAGGTCACGGCTTCCCAGAGGGACGGGGCACCGGATTGGTCAGCACGATGATGGAGGGTGTGTTGATCCAGGTAGTCGGCTGGTTCGTAGCGAGCGGGCTCTCCGGCTCGGCTGCGGACGGCGATGAGCGGGGCGATGGTGTTGCGGATGTCCGTACGAGTGCGGTCGGCCCGGACTCCGGCGGCGAGACCTTCGAGGAGGGCGCGGGCCCATTGGGGGTCGGCGGCCCGGTGGCGGGCGTCGAGGACGCCGTCGGCGGCGTGGGCAAGGAAGTCGGCGGTCAGCGGGGCCCGGTGGCCGAGCCGGCGTGCGTCCAGTGCCGCAGTAAGGAGCGCATGCTCCTGGTGGGTGTAGTAGGCGCCAGGGCCTGCCGTGTAGGCGTCCACGAGTTCCGGTCCGCCGCTGAGGTGCTGGACGACCCGCCCGTCGGAGGCTCCGGCGTTCAGAGCTTCCCGAAGCCGCGGATCGGATCGTCTGGTGCCGAGGGCCTTCCAAGCCCGAAGGTCGTCCTCGAACAGGCGATGAGGGACACTGATCTGAGTGGCGAGGGCCGGATGGGTGAGTAGGGCTTTCGCGGCTGCGTACGGCGCCCCCGGCTGGTCGGAGGTGAGTTCGTTCCAGTACGGCTCACGCCAGAGGGTCGCGACGGCAACGATTCCGGAGCTTTGCTGCAGCAGGGCGTGAAGCTGTTCGGCTGCGGCCTTGCCGTCGGCGTCGTACAAGAAGCGTTGAGCCTCGTTGAGCCACAGGACCGTGCCTGGCCGAACGCGGCCGGCCTCGAGCATGTCGAGCAGGTTGGCAGCGCCGGGCGGGCGGAGCAGGGGGTGATGGGGGGCAAGGGTGCTCAGGGCCTCGTACAGGGCTCGGGTCTTGCCAGTGGAGGATTCGCCGATGAGGACGACCAGGCGGGACGGTCCGCCGGTGAGCGCTGGGCGAAGTGCGTCGCACAGTTCGCGGTCGTGGTCGCGCGGAAGGTAGGGCGTCAGCCATGCCGAGGTGCTGGTTGCTTTGTCGGGATAGGTGGCAGTGTGGACCTCCAACGCGGCAGGCCCGAGGATGGTTACGGTGCCATCTGGGGGGTCGCTGTCGGTGCTCGCCTCCAACAGCAACCGCTTGACGGTGGTGTAGCTGCGGTGCGCGGCCGAGTCGGGTTGGACGATGGTGAAGTGGGTTCCGGGCAGAACCGCGGCGTCGGAGAAGACTGCCTGCGCGGATGCCCGGAGGACGATGCCGTCCTCCTCACCGGCGAAGACGGAGAAGGGGATCGGGCAGGTGTAGTCGGACAACTCCGTCGCGTTGATGACGCCCTTCAGCACCCTGTTAAGCGTGTCGCTGATTTGCTCGTTCAGTGGACGCAGTTGCCTCTCCTGAGGGTTTCCGTGCAGCAGCGCCCGGCGGGCCTCCAGACCCAGCAGGGAGCCGGCGCTCGGGGTGGCCAGCAGTACGACCCGCTTGATGCGGTCCAGCTGGCGGCCCTGGGCATCTGCGAGCATCCGCACCAGATGGCGCTGGATCACCAACCCACCCATGCTGTGGCCCACCAGCACCAACCGTTCGAACCGCTCGGCCTCCGTGCGCAGAAACTCCTTCAGGCTGTCCGCCACCGTGTCCAGTGAAGGGATCACCCGCGTGGGGTTCCACGGCTTCCAGAGCTTGGTTCGGTACCCGAAGCGCAACACCTGTGCTTCGGCCAGATCCGTGTCCTCAGCGATCAGGCCGGTGAACCGGTCCCACACCTCCGGGCCCGACATGAAGCCGTGCACCATCACTACACCCAGCACCGCGGGCACCCCCATTCGGCCAGCTCCCCAAACTTCCCCGGCCGCCAGATTACTCACAGAGGCGCGGGCTGGATCAGGTGAAGCAGAAGACGGTGCTCGGGCGCCGGGGCTCCGTAACTGGCGGGTCTGCACGGGGTCTTCGGCTCTGTCCCGTAATCGCTGGACAGGCCCGGCATCCGGGGTGCCGGTCTCGGTAGTGATCGGACAGAAGCTCAAGGCGTGAGCCGCAGTGAGGAAGCTCACTGCGACTCACGGCCTTCGTGTAGTCCGGGTGGGAGGGGAAGCCCGGCCGCCAGTCGGCGGCAGCGCCTCAGGCTGCTACCGGTATGGGCACCGCCCATTCGAAGCGAACACGCTTCTCGCCGTCGAAGCGGTGACCCTGCCGGCCCTTCGACACCCAGATCTTGTCGATGGCGAGGGGCAGCAGTTCACGCCGGGTCTCGGGATCGGCGTCGAGGATGAAGCGGCTTGCGTTCTCGGGCTCGCCGATGAGGAAGGTGACGTCGACGTGGGTGGGGGACAGGCCCTTGAGGTGATCGCGGGCAGTGTCGAGCCTGGCCTCGGCCTCGCGGACGAGGCGGGGGAAGTGCTTGCCCATCTCGCCGGCGTATAGGCCGGCGGCGCGGTCGTCCGCGAGTTGGCGTACGGCGGCCTCGGCCATGGCGATCTGCTCGCGTGCGGCCGCGGAAGCGGCGGCGTCCTGCGGGTTGGTGAGGGCGCCCCAGCGCTGGGCGACTGCCAGCACCAGGGGGTCGTCCGGGTGTGCGTTGCCGAGCATTTCGCCCCAGCTCTCGAAGACGTAGCCCTCCAGAGCGGTGATCGAGACGAGGGCGGGGGAGGGGCAGAACAGTCCGGATGCGTTGCGGGAACAGCGGTAGTACTTGCCACCGACCTGCATCGGGCCGAGGCAGCCCAGGCATCCGGACAGGCCGGTGCACGTGTGGTGTGCCCGGCCGATACGCGGGCCGCCGGTGCTGTGTCCGGCGAGCGCGGCGCGGGCCCGCATCACCAGTTCCTCGGGGAGCGGTTCGCACTCGTCGGCCAGTACGCGGACGCGTTCTCCCTCGGAGTTCCGGTACTCCCGGGGCTGGTAGCGAGGGCCGTCCCCGGGCATCGGCATCCAGCCGAGGTACACGGGGTTGCGCGCGATGGCTATGACAGCGCCGGGCCGCCACGGACCACCCCCGGGGGACTCGATGCCCTCGCTGGTGAGCGCACGGGCGAGGGACCGGGCCGGGACGCACTCGCTTTCGCCGCGGGTGGTGCCGCCGGCCAGGTCGGTCACGATGCGCTCGACGACCGGCCACTTGTCGCCGTGCCGCAGCTTGCGGTCCTTGCCGGCCACGAGACCGTATGGCGCTCGGCCGGACCATCGGCCCGTCTCGCGCTGCCGCGCCTTCGTGCTCTTGATGTTGTAGCTCAGCCGCTGGGAGAACTCGCGGGCCTGCTCGGCGCGGTCGATGATCCACCGGCGATCGCGCTCGATCGAACTGTCCAGGCCCTCATAGTCGAAGATGACCCGGGCCTTGCCCAGGACCGGCCCGATCTCGTCGATCCCCTTGCGGGTGAAGCGGTCCATGGCGAAGTTCCAGAGGCAGGGCACCTCGCCGTTCATGACGGCAGCGAGGGCCTTGTCGAACTCAGGGCGGACGACGTCCGACCAGGCGGACAGGTTGTCCACCCAGACCTTCCGCACCCTGAAGCCCTCGCGGGTTGCCCAGGCGCGGCCCGCGGCCTCCTGCGCTTCGACGGACAGCAGGTCGCGCGGATCGGTGTTGCGGACGACGTGGGACTTTCGGAGATAGAGATCGACTTCCTGCACGGCAAACGGCCCTCCTCGAACCGGCCCCGTCTGGGGTTGGGGGGACATGTTTGCGTGTTTTTCCGGCCGTCGCCGGTAACGAGACGCTGCGCAATGGTCTGCCCGGAGGGCTGTATTCCCTGCTCACGCACGCCGACCAGTACCGCCTGCTGTGCCGACGGCCGGATCTGGTCGCTTCGGCCGTGGATGAGCTGCTGAGATTCTGGCCCCCGGTCCTGGAGTTCCGGCGCACTGCCACCCGGGACGTCGTGCTGGCCGGGAAACCGGTCCGCCGCGGTGACAAGGTGGTGGTGTACCACGCCTCCGCCAATCGCGACGAGTCGGTCTTCCCCGATCCGGACCGCCTGGACATCACCCGTACGCCGAACGACCACGTCAGCTTCGGCTACGGCCCGCACTTCTGTGTGGGAGCGCAACTCGCCAGGATCCAGATGTCGGCCGTGCTCCGGCGGATCGTCGGCGAGTTTCCCGACCTGGAACTCGCTCCGGACGGGCCGCCGACGCGGTTGGTCTCCAACTTCCAGAACGGGCTCAAATCCCTTCCCGTCCAGTGGAGTTGACGCTGCGTCAGAACCTCGCACCGTGCCACGGCGATCCCCGCGCCGAGCGGGACGGTCAGCCCGCGCAGTGCGGGCAGAGCCCCCGGTAGGTGACCTCGGCCTGGGAGACGGTGAACCCGTAGCGCTGTTCCGCCGGGAGGTCGGCCAGCGGGTTGCCGAGGGGGTGGACGTCGCGGATGGCGCCGCAGCCGGTGCAGATCAGGTGCTGGTGGGGGCGGTGTGCGTTGGGGTCGTAGCGCTTGGCGCGCCCGTCGGTGGAGACCTCGATGACCTCGCCGAGGGTGACCAGCTCGCCGAGGGTGTTGTAGACCGTCGCCCGGGAGATCTCCGGGAGGCGCTCCGCCGCCCGGGCGTGCACCTCGTCCGCGGTCAGGTGTACGTGCTCGCCGTCCAGGACCTCGGCCACGACACGCCGCTGGGAGGTCAGGCGCCAGCCGCGCCCGCGCAGCCGCTCCAGCAGGTCACTCATATCGGTTCACCTATTCAGGTCAAGGGGAAGACCGGAGTTTACCAATGCACATCCTGTGCCCTCCGGATCCCGATCGGATATGGGTTTGGTGTCTTTCTTGACTTGGATTCCGTCCATCGTAGGATCGGCTCCGGCGCTAGCCTAGGTACCAGCAGTAGATGCAGCACATGCAGCAGATGCCGTAGGTAGCACAGAAGACACCGTGATCCGCCTTGTGAGGGAAGGATTCCCATGTCTGACATCCACGATGCAACCGGCGTAGAGGCGAACGCGGAGGGCTGCCCGGTGAACCACGGGCGCGCGCCGCACCCCACCCAGGGCGGTGGGAACCGCCAGTGGTGGCCGGAGCGGCTCAATCTGAAGATCCTCGCCAAGAACCCCGCCGTCGCCAACCCGCTCGGAGCGGACTTCGACTACGCGGCGGCCTTCGGCGCGCTCGACCTCCCGGCCGTCAAGCGGGACATCCAGGAGGTGCTCACCACCTCCCAGGACTGGTGGCCGGCCGACTACGGCAACTACGGCCCGTTCATGATCCGCATGGCCTGGCACAGCGCCGGCACCTACCGGATCAGTGACGGCCGCGGCGGCGCCGGTGGCGGCCAGCAGCGCTTCGCCCCGCTGAACAGCTGGCCCGACAACGCGAGCCTGGACAAGGCCCGCCGCCTGCTGTGGCCGGTGAAGAAGAAGTACGGCCGCAGCCTGTCCTGGGCCGACCTGATCGTCCTGGCCGGCAACGTCGCGCTGGAGGGCATGGGCTTCCGGACCTTCGGCTTCGGCGGCGGCCGGGTCGACGAGTGGGAGCCGGACGAGGACGTCTACTGGGGCCCGGAGACCACCTGGCTCGGCGACGAGCGCTACACCGGCGACCGCGAGCTGGAGAACCCGCTGGCCGCCGTCCAGATGGGCCTGATCTACGTCAACCCGGAGGGCCCCAACGGCAACCCGGACCCGATCGCCGCCGCCCGCGACATCCGCGAGACCTTCTACCGGATGGCGATGAACGACGAGGAGACCGTCGCGCTGATCGCCGGCGGCCACACCTTCGGCAAGACCCACGGCGCCGGCCCGGCGGACAACGTCGGCCCGGACCCCGAGGACGCGCCGATGGAGCAGCAGGGACTCGGCTGGAAGAGCGCCTTCGGCACCGGTGTGGGCGGGGACGCGATCACCAGCGGTCTGGAGGGCGCCTGGACGCCCACCCCGGTCACCTGGGACAACAGCTTCTTCGAGACGCTGTTCGGCTACGAGTGGGAGCTCACCAAGAGCCCGGCCGGCGCCCACCAGTGGAAGCCGAAGGACGGAGCCGGCGAGGGCACCGTCCCGGACGCCCACGACCCGGCCAAGCGGCACGTCCCGATCATGCTCACCACCGACCTGTCGCTGCGCTTCGACCCGGTCTACGAGCCGATCTCCCGGCGCTTCCTGGAGAACCCGGCCGCGTTCGCCGACGCCTTCGCCCGTGCCTGGTACAAGCTCACCCACCGCGACATGGGCCCCATCGTCCGCTACGTCGGCGCGGAGGTCCCGAGCGAGCAGCTGCTCTGGCAGGACCCGCTGCCGACGGTCGACTACCAGCAGGTCGGGGCGGCCGACGTGGCCGACCTCAAGCGGCGGATCAACGCCACCGGCCTGTCGGTGGCCGAGCTGGTCTCCACCGCCTGGGCGGCGGCCTCCTCCTTCCGCTCCAGCGACAAGCGCGGCGGCGCCAACGGCGGCCGGATCCGGCTGGAGCCGCAGAGCGGCTGGGAGGTCAACGAGCCCGACAAGCTGGCCTCGGTGCTGCGCACCCTGGAGGGCGTGCGGCAGGAGTTCAACGCGCAGGCCGACGGCGGCACGCAGGTCTCGCTGGCCGACGTGCTGGTGCTGGCCGGCGGCGTCGGCGTCGAGCAGGCCGCCAAGGCGGCCGGCCTCGCCGTCGAGGTGCCGTTCGCGCCCGGCCGGGTGGACGCGCCGCAGGAGCTGACCGACACCGAGTCCTTCGCGGCGCTGGAGCCGAAGGCCGACGGGTTCCGCAACTGGGTCGGCAAGGGCAACCGGCTGCCGGCCGAGTACCTGCTGCTCGACAAGGCGAACCTGCTGGGCCTGAGCGCCCCCGAGCTGACCGTGCTGGTCGGCGGCCTGCGCGTGCTGGGCGCCAACCACGGCCAGTCCGCGCACGGCGTGCTCACCGAGACCCCCGGCGTGCTGACGAACGACTTCTTCGTCAACCTGCTGGATCTGGACACCCGTTGGGCGGCCACCTCGGAGGACTCGCACACCTTCGAGGCCCGCGACGCATCGGGTCGGGTCAAGTGGACCGGCACCCGGGCCGATCTGGTCTTCGGCTCGAACGCCGAACTGCGGGCCGTCGCCGAGGTGTACGCGAGCGACGACGCCAAGGAGAAGTTCGTGACGGACTTCGTCGCGGCCTGGGTCAAGGTCATGAACGCGGACCGCTTCGACCTCGTCTGATCCGTGGATCAGCGGATCCGCAGAGCTACGGATCCGCTGTTCCGCTCCGCTGTTCCGCTCCGCTGTTCCGCTGACGCAGCACGGCGGGAGCCCGGGGGCCCAATCCCCGGGCTCCCGCCGCGTGTTACCGGGGTTCGCCGGGGGACCCCACACTGACCAGCCCCGTCTCGTACGCCGCGACCACCACCTGCGCCCGGTCCCGCAGGCCCAGCTTGCCGAGGATCCGCGCGACATGGGTCTTCACCGTCGCCTCGGACAGCTGCAGCCGGGCGGCGAGTTCGGCGTTGCTGAGGCCGCGCGCGAGCAGCCCCATCACCTCCAGCTCGCGCGGGGTGAGCGTGCCCAGCTCGCGGTGCGGCGCGGCCGCGGTGGGGGCGTCCGGGCGGGCGGCGAAGCGCTCGACCAGGCGCCGGGTGATGGCGGGGGCGAGCAGCGCGTCCCCGGTGCGGACCAGCCGGACGGCGGCGGCCAAGTGCTCCGGGGTGACGTCCTTGAGCAGGAAGCCGCTCGCCCCGGCGGCCATCGCCGCGTAGACGTAGTGGTCGAGGTCGAAGGTGGTCAGCATGATGATCCGCGGCGGCTCCTGCGCCGGGTCGGCGAGGATGCGCCGGGTGGCCTCCAGGCCGTCCAGAACGGGCATCCGGATGTCCATCAGGACGACGTCGGGCCTGGTCCGGCGGACGGCGGCGACGGCCTGCTCGCCGTCCTCGGCCTCGGCGACCACGTCGATCCCCTCCGACTCCAGGATCAGCCGGAAGCCGGTGCGGACCAGGGCCTGGTCGTCGGCGACGACCACCCGCAAGGACTGCGCGTTCATGAACTCTCCAGCGGTATCAGGGCCGTGACGCGGTAGCCGCCGCGCGGCCGGGGGCCGGTCCGCAGGGTGCCGCCGTAGACGGCGAGGCGTTCGCGCAGGCCCAGCAGGCCGCGTCCGTTGCCGGTGGCGGCGGCGCCGGTGGCGCGCCCGCCGGTGTCGGTGACCTCCACCCGCAGGTGGTCGGGGGCGTACTCGACGGTCACCGTGGCGTCGGCGCCGCCCGCGTGCTTGACGCTGTTGGTGAGCGCCTCCTGGACGACCCGGTAGGCGGCCAGCTCGACCCCGGGCGGGACGGCCCGGCGCTCACCGAGGACGGCCAGCGCCACGGGCAGCCCGGCCCGCCGCACGCCCTCGACCAGCGCGTCCAGGCGGCCGAGACCCGGCTGGGGGCTGAGGTCGGCGCCCTCGGCCGGGGCGTCGCCGGTTTCCGCGTCGATGGTCAACAGGCCCATGACGTGCCGTAGTTCGGTCATCGCCGCGCGTCCGCCGGACTCCACCGCGGCCATCGCCTCGCGGGCCTTGTCCGGGGCGGTGTCCAGGATCTTGCGGGCGGCACCGGCCTGGATCGTCATCATGCTCACGTTGTGCGTCACCACGTCGTGCAACTCCCGGGCGATGCGCGCCCGTTCGAGCTCCACGGCGCGTTGCAGCGCGGCCAGCTGCTCGCGCTCCAGGACGGAGAGCCGCTCACGCCCCTCCTCCACCCGGCGGCGCCACATCCGCAGCTCGTAGGCGACCGCGAACACCGGCACCAGGACCAGCACGGCGATCACCCCGTTGGGGAAGTGCGGCAGCTTGGCCTCGGTGAAGAGCACCACCAGCGCGACGGCCGCGGCCGGCAGGCTCAGCAGCACGGCCCTCGGGCGGCGCCCGTACGCGGCGGCGCTGTACGCGGCGACGATCACCGCCACGCCCGCCGAGTACGCGATGTCCGGCGACTGCCGGCGGACCAGCAGCGCGGCCGGCAGCACCGTCCACAGCACCGCCAGCGGGTAGCGGCGGCGCAGCACCAGCGGCAGCGGGACGAGCGGGACGAGCAGCAGCAGCCCGTGCCGGACGGACTCACCCGCCGTCTCCGTGATGGTGGCGTAGCGGCCGGAGGTGAGGGCGAGGAAGAGGGCCAGGGCCAGGTCGAAGGCCTGGCCGCGCCGGGTCGGCCGGGGCGGGGGAGCGGCGTCGGGGCCGCGGCCCGGCCGGGTGGCCGCCGCGCGCAGCCGTTGCACCGTCGGATGGTTGATCACCGGGACATTGTGGGGGTCGGGCCGCGCCGGGGACAGCCCCGCAGGCGGCGGCAGCCACTACACCCGGCGACTACCCCGGAAGGATGACGACGCGTCGGGTCCGCCGGACGCGGTAGCGAAGTTGCCGCGGGAGACGGACGCGGGCACGCGCCGCCCGTCCGTACCTTCGTCCTCGTCACCAGGCAGGACGAGGCGAGGAGCGGGGATGAACGGCGATCCGGTGATCGAGCTGAGCGGTGTGGGCCGCCACTACGAGGGCGCCCGGGCGGCGCTGGACGGGGTCACGCTGAGCGTACGGCGGGGGGAGTCGGTGGCCGTGCTCGGGCCGTCCGGCAGTGGGAAGTCCACCCTGCTGAACCTGGTGGCCGGGCTGGACCGGCCGAGCGCCGGGACGGTCACCGTGGCCGGCGTCCGGGTGGACCGGCTGGGCGAGGCGGCCTCCGCCCGCTACCGGCGCGGCACGATCGGCATGGTGTTCCAGTTCTTCAACCTGCTGGACGACCTCACGGTGGCCGACAACGTGGTCCTGGCCGGCGAACTGGCCGGCGTCCCGCGCGCGGAGGCCCGGCGCCGGGCCGGCGAGCTGCTGGAGTCGCTCGGCATCGACCGGCACGCCCGCGCCCACCCGGCCCGGCTCTCCGGCGGTGAACGCCAACGCGTCGCGGTGGCGCGGGCGTTGATGAACCAGCCGACGCTGCTGCTGGCGGACGAGCCGACCGGTGCGCTGGACTCGGCCTCGGGCGAGGACGTCAAGGCGCTGTTCCGGGACCTGCACGCGGACGGCCAGACCCTCCTGATCGTCACCCACGACCTGACGCTCGCCGAGGACTGCGCCACCCGCACGGTCCGGATGCGGGACGGCCGGGTCGAGGCGGACTCGGCGGTGGCGGCATGAGCGAGCGAAGCGAGTTCATCGTCGAAGGGTGTGCGTTGCGCGAAGCGCTCGCCGAGTGCAGTGAGGTGGGCGCATGAGCGAGCGAAGCGAGTTCATCGTCGAAGGGTGTGCGTTGCGCGAAGCGCTCGCCGAGTGCAGCGAGGTGGGCGCATGAGCGCGCTGGGCAGGGTCGTCCGGGCCGGGGTGCGCAGGCGCCGGACACAGTCCGTCGCGATCGGGCTGGCCGCCATGGTGGCCACCACCTGCTCCGTCCTCGGCGGCTCGCTGCTGGTCGCCTCCCAAGCCCCCTTCGACCAGGCCTTCGAGGGCCAGCACGGCGCCCACCTCACCGCACGCTTCGACGGCGCCCGGGCGAGCGCCGACCAGCTCGCCGCCACCGCGCACGCCCCCGGGGTGACGGCCGCGGCCGGCCCCTTCCGCACCGTCACCGTGGACCCCGAACCGGGCCCCGGTACGGACGTCCCGCCCGGGGTCACCATGGAACCGATGACCGTGGCCGGCCGTGCCCGTGCCGCCGAAGGTGTCGACAACGTCACTCTGCTGCAGGGGAGTTGGCCGAGCCGCCCGGGCGAGGTGGTGCTCTCCGCCGACTACGCCGGCCTGCTCGGCGAGGTCGGCCGGACGCTGCGCGTTCCCGGACTGCCCGGCGCGCCGACGCTCACCGTCGTCGGCCTCGCCCGGTCCGTCAGCCGCACCGCCGACGCCTGGGTGACACCCGACGCCATCGCCACCCTCACCGCATCCGGCACCACCCCCGGCTACGAGATGCTCTACCGCTTCACCCAGGCCGGGACCGCCGACGCGATGGCCGCCGACCGGGCCGCAGTGACCGCCGCCGCACCCGCCGACTCGCTGACCGGCGCCCAGTCCTGGCTCACCGCCGAACAGGGCTCGGACCGCAACACCGCGCTGTTCCTGCCCTTCATGGTCGCCTTCGGACTGCTCGGCCTGGCGATGTCGGTGCTGGTGGCCGGGAACGTGGTGGCCGGCGCGGTCGGCACCGCCACCCGGCGGATCGGCGTCCTCAAGGCCCTCGGCTGCACCCCCGCCCAGGTGGTGCGGGCGTACGTCGCCCAGGCACTGATCCCGGCCGGCGCCGGCACCCTGCTCGGCGTCGTCACCGGCAACCTGCTGACCGTCCCGGTGCTCGCCACCACCGGTCGGCTCTACGGCACCGACACCTCCGGCCTCGCCCCCTGGGTCGACATCGCGGTGGCGGGCGGCACCCTCGCCGCCGTCGCCCTCGTCGCCTGGGCCGCCTCCGCCCGCGCCGGACGCCTGCGCACCGTGGACGCGCTGGCCGTCGGCCGCACGGCGGGCGCCACCCGCCGGGACGCCGTCGCCGCCCGCGCCGCCGCGCTGGCCGCCCGGCTACCGCTGCCCCGGCCGCTGAGCCTCGGCCTCGCCCAGCCCTTCGCCCGCCCCGCCCGGGCCGCCGGGATGCTCGCCGCCGTGCTCTTCGGCACGGCCGCAGCGGTCTTCGCAGTCGGCATGGGCGGGACGATGACCTGGGTGCAGGAAGCGAAGACACGCGACACCGCAGACGTCGTGGTGTACCCGGCGCGGCCGGACGGCCCGCCCGGGACGGCGCCCCTGGCCAGGCCGGTCCCGGCCGACCCGGCCGAGGTCACCGCCGCACTGAACGCCCAGCCCGGCACCGCCGCGTACTACGGCGGCGGCAGCGAGGATGTCACGGTCCCCGGGGTGGCGGGCAGCACCTTGGTGACCGCCTTCGACGGCGACTCCTCCTGGGCCGGCTACCGGATGGTCTCCGGACGCTGGTACCAGGGCCCGGGCGAGGCCGTCGCACCCGCCACCTTCCTGACCGAAGCCTCGGTCGCACTCGGCGACCGGGTGACCTTCACGACCCACGGCCGGGCGATCACCGTCCGGATCGTCGGCGAGGTCTTCGACCCGCACATGCAGACCAACGAACTCTTCACCGACGCCGCCACCTACCCGCCGGGAACGGCCCCCCGCCCGGACGTGTGGTTCGTCAAGCTGAAGGCCGGCACCGACCACGCCGCCTACGCCACCGCCGTCGGCGCCGCCCTCGCCCCGGCCCACATGACCGCCGAGGCCGGCGCGCCGCACAGCTCCAGCGACATGATCCTCGCGATGCGGTCCCTCACCGCGACCCTCACCGCGCTGCTGGTCGCCGTCGCCGGGCTCGGGGTGTTCAACACCGTCGTGCTGGAGATCCGCGAACGCACCCGGGACATGGGCGTCACCAAGGCGCTCGGCATGACCCCGGCACAGACCGTGGGCGCGGTGCTCGCCTCCGTCGTCCTGGCCGGCACGGTCGGCGGCGCGGCCGGACTGCCGCTGGGACTGCTGCTGCACCGAGCCACGGTGCCCGCCATGGGCCGGGCCTCCGGGCTGAACTTCCCCACCTCGGCGCTGGACGTCTTCGGTACCCCGACGCTCGTGCTGCTCGGACTGGGCGGCGTGCTGATCGCGGTGCTCGGGGCGCTGCTCCCCGCCGTCCGGGCGGCGCGGGCGCGGACGGCAGACAGCCTGCGGGCGGAGTGACGGCGGGGGCGCGGACGGCAGACAGGCTGCGGGGCGGAATGCCGGCGGGGGCGCGGACGGCAGAGACGCTGCGGGCGGAGTGACGGCGGGGGTTGGTCCGGGAGGGACCGGGTAGGCGGCCGGAGGGGGCCGTCCACCCGGTTCCACCCGGTCCCGCGCATGGAGCGATCATGCAGTTCGAACTCCTGAAACCGAACCCCAAGTACCCCCGCGCCCGGCTGGCCGACCCGCCGCCGTACGGGTACCTGCACCTGGCCGCCGCCGTGGCGCCGCCCACCGGCCCGCCGTTCGTGCGCGCCGATCCCGCGCGCAGCGCCCTGCTCGACCGGCTGAAGCCCTCCGCCGCCGCGCTCAGGACGCGGCCGGAGGTCCGGCGGGTCACCGTCTACCGCGCGGTGGTCCTGCCGCCGCCCGGCGGGTACGCGGCGCAGCAACGGTTCCACCGGGCCGCCTACGACGTCGCCGTCCTGATCGAGACCGACACCCCGGACGACCTCGGCACGGTCGCCGAGAGCGAGCCGTACCGGAACCTCACCGCTGCCCTCGGCGCCGCCACCGACCTGCACGTGATGCGCGCCCGCTGCGCCCGCTCGCTCGGGGACGTGGACAAGAGCCGGGCCGGGCTGTTCCTGTTCAACCACTTCGTCGCCGAGGACCGGGACGTCGCGTTCGAACTCTGGGACCACCTGGCCGGCTGGTACGCCCGGGAGACCGGCCTCGACAACTCCACCCTGCTCGAACCGCTCGGCCCCGCGGACTACGTCTTCGTCAACCACGCCCGGTGGGACACCGGCGCGTTGCGGCTGCTGCTGCGGCAGGTGACCAAACCCAGCTTCCGCAGCTACGTGCTGCAGAACCTGCTGGTCAACCGGACGGGCGCGATGCCGGTGCTGTACCGGATGTCGTGAGGGTCAGGGCCGGTCGGGCGTCTCGTCGGCCCTCTGCTCCTCGGCTCTCTGCTCCTCGGCCTTCTGTTCCTCGGCCTTCTGCTCCGCCGCCCGGACCTGCTCGGTGAAGGTGTGCGTGTCGATCCGCTCGACCGTCGCCCCGTGACGGGCGGCCAGGTCGTCGGCCGGGCCGGGGGAGGCCTCCCGCACCTCCAGGGCGAGCAGCGCGCCACCGTCCGGCACCCGCGCCGAGAGCACGATCAGCGCGGCGCCGGCCTCGGTGGCGTAGCGCTCCTCCGCCGCGTTGCCGAGCGCCGCGCCCGCCGCGAAGCCCAGCAGCACGCCGATCGGCCCGCCGAGCAGCCCGACCAGCCCGCCCACCAGCCCCGAGCCGACGGTGGCCAGGCCCGCGCCCCGGGTGAAGGTGTCCTTGATCTCGAGCATCCCGTCGGCGCTGCGTTCCAGCGCGGCGGCCACTCGCAGGCCCGGCAGGTGCTGTGTCTCGTCGAAGGCCGGGCGCCAGCCGGCGGCGTCGGGGAAGGTCAGCAGGACGACGTTGTGCTGCTCGCTCATCGCACTCCGATCGGGCCGGGCCCGGCGGGTGGCCGGGCCTCCATCGTGACCCTCGGTGCAGGGCGTTGCCACAGGAACGAGGCCGTTGCCACGGGAGCGGGGCGTTCAAACCTCGGCCGGGGTTCACCCCGCCGCAACCGCCCGGATTTTGGACAGGTGTACAGGGGCCTGTGGGGCCGGGCGGTGCGAGGGGGCGGCGCGTGGCCTGGGGGAACGGGGCGGGGCGGCCGCGCGTGCACTATTTCGATCCTGGCCGAATTCGGGACCGGTGAGGCGGCGCCCCTGGTGTGACGCGTGGGGCGCTGTCAGGATCCCGACCCGGCACACCTGTGCCAGACCCGAACGCTTGGAGGAGGCACCATGCAGCCCACGGCTGAGCAGGTTCGCGCACTCAAGGACGAGGACTTCCGGCTCACCCTCGGCCAGGGCCACCAGGTCCACCCGGCCGGCGACCTGTCGGACGAGCTCTACGTGACCGCCGCGGTGCAGGCGAGCACCTGTGGCGGCTGGTCGAGCTGCGGGCACGTCTGCAGCTTCTGACGCCAGGGGCCGGCGCGGACCCCGGTCGTACCGACGGGGCCGCGTCGGCCCGCTCGCCCTCGCACCGGCTCCCCGGCCGCCCGGTCGTATTTCGATCGTGGCCGGAAAATGGCACCGGGCTCCCCACGGCCCTGGTGCGTCCGCAGGGGCACTGACAGGATCCGGACAACCGGCGCGACTGTCGCCGGACCGGACCCCTTCGAGGAGGCACCCATGCTGCCCGTCGCAGACCAGCTCCGCGCGCTCAAGGACGAGGACTACCGGCTCACCCTCGACCCGGCCAAGCGCCCCCACCCGGCCGGCGACCTGGCGAGCGAGCTGTACGTCACGGCCGCCGTGCAGCTCAACACCTGTGAGTACCCGTCGAGTTGCTGGCGCATGTGCAGCATGTGAGCCGACTTCACGGGAGGCGCCCCGGCGAGGAGTGCCGCCCGCCCGCCGTCGCGAGACGTCAAGAGACGTTGAGGGACGTTGAGGGACGTTGAGAGAACAGAGCCGAGCAGACGAGAGAGGCAGCACCGCCCCGTGGTCGACGCGTCCGAATTCCTGCGGGCTGCCGCCCGAGCCGTCCCGCTGCACGCCCGTGGCCAGGCGTCGGATCACCCAGGGTCTGCTGAGTGCGTCGAACGCGGCGAACGGGCCGAGCGCGGCGAACGGGCCGAACGCGCCGGCCGGAAACTGGAGCGCTGGCGGGCCCAGGCGCCCTTCGACCGGGACGGCTGGTTCGAGCGGCGCCTCGCCGCCGACGGCCTCGACCCGGAGGCCCTGCGCGCCCTCCTCGCCGAGCACCCGGACGCGCTCGCCGACCGCCTCGGGCTCGGGGCGCACCCGTGGGCCGAGCGCCTCACCGACGCGTTCCGCCGTGAAGCCGTCCTGGCGGCGCCCGACATCCCCGAGGAGCACGCCTTCGCCCGGCTCGCCGCTCCGCTGCTCGCCGACGCCCGCGACCGCCTGCGCGCCGGGATCGAGGCCCTGGACGCCCCCGCGCTCGGCACCCCCGAGGACCTGACCGCGCTCGCGCTCCCCGCGCTCACCGCCGCCGCTCACGGAGCGGCCATCAGGACCGTCATCACCGAACTCCATGTCGCCCGCCTCACCGGCGATTTGACCGGCGACACCCCCGAACTGCGCTACCTGGACTTCCTCGACCGGCTGACCCGCCCCGAGCGGGCGCTGCGACTCCTCGCCGAGTACCCGGTCCTGGCGTTCCGCCTCGCCACCACTGCCCGGCAGTGGACGGAAACCACCCTCACCCTGTTCCGCCGCCTCGCCGCCGACCTGCCCGCCCTCTCCGCCGGGTTCGCGGACGGCCGCCCGCTCGGCCGGCTCACCGAACTCGCCACCGGTCTCGGCGACCCGCACCGGGACGGCGCCACGGTCAGCTCGCTGCGCTTCGAACACGGCGTCCGGATCGTCTACAAGCCGCGCCCGCTCGGCGCCGAGACCCACTTCCAGCAACTCCTGCACTGGCTCAACCCCCGGCTCCGACTGCCCCTGCACGACCTCGCCCACCTGGCCGGCGACGGCTACGGCTGGGTCGCCCACATCACCGCCGAACCCGCCTCCAACGAAGCCGAGTTGAGCGCCTTCTACCACCGCGCGGGCACCCTCGCGGCGCTGATGTACGTCCTCGACGCGGTCGACTGCCACGCCCAGAACCTGATCGCCGTCCGCGACCAGCCCGTCCTCATCGACCTCGAGGCACTCCTCCACCCCGACCTGCACGAGCCCGCCAAGGACCTGTCCGAGTCCGAGCGCCTCGCCCGCCACCACGCCCGCCACTCGGTGCTCCGCTCCGGCCTGCTCCCCGAACGGATGTGGGACGAGGGCAACGGCGGCACCGACCTCTCCGCCCTCGGCTGGGACCCGGCCAGCCTCCCGCCCCGGCCCGCCCCCGTCCTGGTCGGCCAGGGCACGGACGAACTCCGGCTGGAATACCGGCGGTTGCCCGTCGAGGCACCCGGCAGCAGGCCCGTACCGGCCGGGCAGCCACTGCGGCCGGCCGATCACCTCGGCGAGTTGGAAGCCGGCTTCACCGAGGCCTACCGGCTGCTCGCCGCCGACAGGGAGCAACTCTGTGTACTGCTGCGCGCGTTCGCGGCCGACGAGACGCGGATGCTGCGTCGCGACACCTTCGAGTACCGCAGCCTCCTCAACACCGCCTGCCACCCTGACCTGCTCCGCGACGCCCTCGACCAGGACCGCCACCTCGACCGGCTCTGGGCGCTCGCCGCCTGGGAGGAGCACGCGCTCGCCTTCGTCGAACACGAACGCGCCGACCTGTGGCGCGGCGACGTGCCCGTCTTCACCATCCGCCCGGACAGTGTCGACGCCCGTTCCGCCACCGGTGCCGTCATCCCCGGCGTCACCGACCGGCCCGCCCTCGACCTCGCGCTCGCCAAGGCGGACGGCCTGGGTGAGGACGACCTCGCCCGTCAACTCCAGCTCCTGCGGCTGTCGGTGACGACGGCCGACGGGGCGCGCGAGCCGCGTCGGGCGGCTTCGGCGGTGACAGCGGCCGGGGCGGCCACGGCCGTGACCGGCGACGCATCAGCCGACGCACCGGTCGACGCGTCGGCCGACGCGGGGGAGGGCCTCGCCGACCGCGCGCTCGCCAAGGCCGTCGAGGCGGGCGAGCAACTGCTCCGCGAGGCCTACCGGGGCAGCGCCGACCTCGCTTTCGTAGGCCCCAACTGGACCCCGCCCGGCCGCTGGGCCCCCGCCGAACTCGGCCCTGACCTGTACAGCGGCACCGCCGGCATCACGCTCTTCCTGCACCAGCTCGCCGTCGTCACCGGCGACCGCTCGCACGAGGACTACGCCCGGGCAGCCGAACTGACACTCCGTCGCCAGATCCGTCGGCGCGCCGACCGGCTCGGCGGCGGACTGTCCGGGACCGGCGGAGTGCTCTACGCCCTCGCCCAGCTCGCCGCCCACCACCCCGACGCCGAACTCGACGCCCTGGCCGGGCTGGTGATCGACCGCGTCGCCGCCACCGCACCCGAGGACTCCCTCCACGACCTCCTCTCCGGCAACGCGGGCACCATCGGCGGACTGCTCGCCTGGGAGACCGTCCGGCCGGGCAGAGCCGTCACCGCCGCCCTGGCCGCGTGCACCGAACGCCTCGCCCGGGCCGCCGCCCCGCATCCCGAAGGCGGCGTCGGCTGGCTCCCCGCCTCCCTCGCCGAGGCCGCGAGCCGCCCGCCGGCCGGCTTCGCCCACGGCGGCTCCGGCATCGCCTGGGCCCTCGCCCGCGCCGGCCACCGCCTCGGCGACCCGAAGCTGCCCGAACTCGCCCTCGCCGCCCTCGACTACGAACGCACCCTGTTCGATCCGTCCGCCGCCAACTGGCGCGACGTCCGCGAGGACGGCTGCCCCGACGCCCCGTCCTTCCCCACCCTCTGGTGCCACGGCGCCTCCGGCATCGCCCTCGCCCGGGTCGAACTCGCCGAACTCCTGCCAGCGGGAGGGGAGTTGCTTCGAAAGGAGCGGGACACCGCGCTCGATACGGTGCGCCGCGAGGGCTTCGGCCTCAACTTCTCCCTCTGCCACGGCGACCTCGGCAACATCGAACCCCTCCACCTCGCAGGCGCCCCCTGGCACGCCCAGGCCCGTGCCACCCTCGACGCCCTCGACACCAGGGGCTGGATCTGCGGCCTCCCCCACGGCGTCCACAGCCCCTCCCTCATGGTCGGCCTCGCCGGCATCGGCCACGGCCTCCTCCGCCTCGCCGCCCCGACCCGCGTCCCGTCCCTGCTCGCCCTCCATCCGCCGGTAGCCCCCTGACGCTCACGGCTTCCCGCCCCCGGGCCGGTTGAACACCGGCCCGAGCCCCGGGGGGAGATGCTCGACCACCAGGGCGACGGCCCTCCTCGGGGCCGGTCGGGCCGCCGAGCACGTCGAGGCCGAACCGGCGGCGGACGCGGTGGATCCCGTTCCCCGTCGGGTCGGTGAACGGGATCCCCTTCTGAGCCGACAGGGGCGGGACGTCCCGCTGATTGTCGGATCGCATGCTGAACAGCCTGCCTCGGCGTCCTGTGGAACCGAACATCGCGAACCTTCCGAGTGATCGATTGCCACCAACTCGCCGTCGTCGACACGGAATCGCCCGGATCGAGTGAGACCGGCCGGGACACGCCGGACACCCCCGCGGGCCGCTGCCAGGATCGGGGTCCGCACCGGCAGCCGCCCCTCGCAGAGTGCCCACCGGCACCGCTGCCGACCCTCCACGCCCACCAGGCGATGAGGGCTGCCCGCGTGCGGAACCGCCGCGGCCGCAGGCCGCCGTACCAGGGAACAGAGAGCGCTGTGTCCGACCAGGTCGTGAAACCCGAGCAGCCCGCAACCACCCCCGACGACGACCACCACGAAGACCGCCACGACGACCAGTACGAGGAGCATCACGACGAGCACCCCGACAAGGCGCACGACAGGGAGCACGACGAGGAGCTGCGGCTCCGCTTCCCCGGCGACCGCCGCGCCCAGGCCGGCGCGTCGATGTCGGCGGGCGCCATGCTGCGCCGCCTGCCGCACCTGGTGCGCCGGGCGATGACGCTGGCCTGGGCGGCGGACCGGACGTCCACCGTCCTGCTGCTGGTCTGCCAGGCGCTGGCGGGCGTGTTCGGGGCGCTGGCGCTGTACGCCACCACCGGCACGCTGGGCGCGCTGCTGGTCCCCGGTCCGGTGACCGACCACCTGCGCGCCGCCGCGCCGTCGCTGGTCCTGCTGACCGTCTCGGCGGCCCTGCGCGCCGTGCTGGGCATCGCCGTGGTGGGCCTGTCCGGCCGGGTGTCGCCGCGGATCACCCGGGAGGCGGAGCTGGCGCTGATCGCGGCCGGGTGCGCCGCCGAGCTGGAGGCGTACGACGAGCCCGCGTACAACGAGCAGTGGGAGGCCGCCGACCGGGGCGCCTCGACCACGCCCGACCTGCTCTCCAACGCCCAGGACGTGATCGCCTCCACCGTCTCGTTGGCCGCCGCCGCGGGCGTCCTGGCGACGCTGCACCCCTGGCTGGTGCCGCTGCTGCTGCTCGGCTCGGTGCCGACCGGGGTGGCGGCCGTCCGCACTGCCCGGATCCACTACCTGGCGGCGGTGATCACCAACGAGGACCGCGGGGCGCTGCGCGTCTACCGGTGGTTCCTGATCGACAAGACCCGCGCCGACCAGGTCCGTTCGGACCAGGTCACCCCGTTCCTGATGGCCAAGTACCGCCGCGCCGAGGCGAAGATCGTCGCGGCCACCGACCGGGCGACCCGGGAGGCGGCCAAG
Organism: Kitasatospora sp. NPDC034035; assembly: GCF_055575755.1. NCBI lineage: Bacteria > Bacillati > Actinomycetota > Actinomycetes > Kitasatosporales > Streptomycetaceae > Kitasatospora > Kitasatospora sp. NPDC034035. The sequence continues at coordinate 23,861 of NZ_JBVISA010000053.1, forward strand.
GTGTCGCTGCTGGCCGCGCTCGGCACCGGGGCCGGCAGCGCGCTGATCTGGGGCACCCTGCTCTACCTGGTGGCGAGCGGCCGGATCGACCTGGCCGCCGCCGGCACCGCCACCTTCGCGCTGCGGACGGCCTCCTCCGGGCTGCAGGGCCTGGTCGGCAACGGCGCCCGGCTGTACCGGATGGGCCTCTACCTGGACGACTACTTCACCTTCCTGGACGAGGCCGGCGGCCACCGCATCCGGCGCGGCCACCTCGTCCCCGGAGCCCCGCAGCTGGTCGAGGTGAGCGACCTGAGGCACGCCTACCCGGGCGAGCAGCAGGAGCCCGCGCTGGACGGCGTCAGCATGACACTGCGGGCGGGCGAAGTGGTGGCCGTCATCGGGCAGAACGGCAGCGGCAAGTCGACCCTGCTGAAGCTGCTCTCCGGCCTCTACCTGCCGCAGTCGGGCCGGATCACCTGGGACGGCGTGCCGGTGGAGGAGCTGGACGCCGACGGCATGTGGTCCCGGGTGGCCCGGGTGCCGCAGGAGTTCGCCCGCTGGCCGCTGGGCGCCGCCGAGAACGTCCACCTGGGCCACCTCACCGACCGGGTGATGGCCGACGTCGAACGGGCGGCGGCGCGGACCGGCTTCGACGAGATCGTCGGCCGGCTGCGCTCCGGCTGGCGCACGTTGCTCGCCCAAGGCTGGTGGGGTGGAGCCGAGTTGTCCGGCGGCGGCTGGCAGCGCGCGGCGGTGGCGCGGGCGCTCTACCGTACGGTGCGCAGCCCGGGCCTGCTGATCCTGGACGAGCCGACCTCCGACCTCGACCCGCGCGCCGAGCATCGCATCCTGCACTCCCTGCGCGCCCTTGCCCCGGGGCGGATCACCCTCCTGGTCACCCACAACATCGCCAACGCGGCGGTCGCGGACCGGGTGATCGTGATGGACAAGGGCCGGATCGTCCAGGCCGGCACCTGGGCCGAACTCGCCGCCCGCGACGACGGCCTGTTCCGCGAACTGCTCGACCTCCAGCGGGACCGGACCGTGCCGGCCCAGCGCGCGGCGGGGGAGGAGAGCTGACGCGCGACTGAACCGTCGGCCCCGGTCGAACCGGAGGACTGGTGGACTGGTGGACCGGGAGGCCGGGGGCGGCGGACCAGGGGACCGGGGGCGCTGTGCCCCCGGTCCGGTGGCCCGGCGCCGTGCGTCAGGTCGTGGTGCGGGCCGCGTCGCGCAGCCTGCGCCAGGTACGGCCGACCGGGCCAAGCCCGGCGTGCCCGGCGTCGGGTCCTCCGGTCTCCCAGGCGCGGGCCGCCTCGGTGAAGGTCTCCGCCCGGGGCGGTCCGACCGGTTGCCGCGCCTCCCCGGCCCGGGTGGCCGCCCGGGCGGCCAGCAGCAGGTCCTCCGGTCCGATCGTGTCGGCCTCGGCCCGGACGTGGCCGAGGAGCGTGGCGCAGGCGTCGGCGATCGCGGCCTGGCCCAGTGGGCGGGCCGGGAGGTCCAGCCCTTCGGTCAGCCGCCGGGCGAGGGCCGTCCGCAGGTCCGACAGGGAGAGGTCGCGGATCGTCAGCGACAGGTGGGCGGACAGTCCGGCGGCGCCGACCGCGCGGTGGGCGAAGCCGCGCGGGACGTAGAGGACGTCGCCGGTTTCGAGGACGCGGTGCAGGAGGCGCGGCGAGTGTTCGTCGTCGGGGAGTTCGCCCAGCGACCAGTCCGCCACGGTCGGAGCGTCGTGGACGTACCAGGTCTTGCGTCCGGCCGCCTGGAGGACGAACACGTCCGCGTCGTCGCGGTGCACCGCGAGCCCCTGACCGCCGGCCGGGGTGAGGAAGAAGAACGCTTCCACGCGCCGGTCGAGCTCCTCGGACAGCCGGGCCACCAGCTCGCCCGTCGGGCGGTGCCACTGGTCGACGCAACGCAGCAGCAGCGTTGCCCCAGCGTGCAGGCGCGCGAGGACCTTCGCGCGGTCGGCGTAGCCGTCGTACGTCACGCCGTTGACCACGCGTGACGTGGTGTAGGCCTCGGGCGGGACGGTGACCTTGTCGGAGCGGACCATCTCCAGGTACGGGGTGCGCAGCAGCCCTCCGTCGAAGGCGGCGTCCAGCGCGTCGAGGTCGAAGGGCGAGGCGAGGGCCCCCGGGGTGAAGACCGCGGGCTCGCGCTGCCACCGGCGGCCGGCGAAGCTTTCGACGTCGCCGACCCAGTCGGCCAGCGTGGGCGATTCCATGATGTGTCCTGTGGTGTCAGGGTGTTCGGTGCTCGGGGCTGACGGTCTCCGCCCGGAGCCGCCGGATCATGCCGCCGGTCGTGTGCCGGGTCATGCCCCCGCTGTCCCCGCTGCCGCCTCGAAGCGGACGGAGAGCAGGGAGCGCAGGGGGACGGGGGCGTCCTGCCGCGGTCCGCGGATGACGAGTCCGTTGTCGAAGGCGACGGTCAGCAGGCGCTCGGCCAGGGGGACGACCAGGTGCTTGGCCCAGCAGCGGGCGCCGTCGAACCCGAACGGCATGAAACCGGGTGTCTTCTCCGGGTCCGCCACCCCGGTCCACCGTTCGGGGCGGAACTCCAGCGGGTCGGACCAGTAGTCCGGGTGGCGGTGCATCAGGAGCGGGAAGAGCGCGACGTTGTCCTCGGGGCGGATCTCGGGGTGCAGCCGGGTGTACGCGTCCCCGCCGTTGCGCCACAGCATCCACGCGGGCGGGAGCAGTCGCAGCGTCTCCCACAGGACCGCAGTGAGGCCGGGGGTCTCCGCCGCGTGGTCGCGTTCCGGCTCCTGCCGCAGCAGCCACAGGGCGTTGCCGGCCAGTGCGGCCACGCCGTCGCAGAGGGTGGCCGTCGCCCGCCGGTACATGGCGATGGCCTGCTTCCGCTCCAGCGGGTCGGAAGCCGCGCGGATCAGTTGGGCCAGTGCGGTCGACCCGCCCTCGGCCTCGGATCCCGGCCAGATGGTGACGGCGCGGTCGACGAGCCGGGAGAGCGTGTCGGAGCGGGTGACGCCGCGTTTCGACAGCAGGGAGACCGGCAGGGGGTCGGACGAGAAGAGCCAGCCGCGCAGGTAGGAGGTGGGCGCGTAGGGCCAAGCGCCGGACAGCCCGCGCGCCGGGGGCGGCGGCGTCCGGATGCCCGCCATGACGTCCTGCCCCAGTGCGCGGATCGTGCGGGTGGCGCTGTCGTGGGGGATGTCGGCGCCCGCGGCGGGTTTGTAGACCGAGCGCTCCGCGGACAGCACGGGGCGCGCCGCGACGGTTTCGGCCATCAGGTGGCAGTCGGAGACACCGACCGTGGTGGCGTCGATCCGGAATACCCTTTCTTCCCGGGCCAGCAGGTCCCGGATCCGAGGGGCAAACACGAGGGAATGGTCGCGGACCGGTGTCGCCGCAATTTCTTCCACGAGAATCCCGCCTTTATCGGAATGGCGATGGAATGCGTTCGATGCGCGTCGTCGGCGGGGGCGGCGGCTCAACCGAGCCGCCGCCCCCGCCGACGGTGGTGCATCAGATGACGTGCAGGATCCACGCGTGGGCAGCGAGGTCCTCGTTCTTCTTGAACTTCTTGGCGATCGCCTTGATCATCTTCATGGCTGTCTCCATTCTGTGATTGCGGGCGTGGCAAAACAGCCACGCCCTGGCCGTGAGTCCATTCGAATTCCCGTGTGGAATCGGAACGGCTTCATCTGTCTCTGGACCCTAACCGAAGGTGCGGGTTTTTGACACCCCTTCGGTTGATGATGATCGGACCTCTGTGCAACGTTAACGGCCCATTCTTTGGGGAAATTGTTATAACCCTGCTTCGGAAGGGCCACGGGTGGGGGACGATAGCGGCATGGAGCTGAGGATCGAGGCCACCGACCTGCCCGGCCGCGATTGCGGGGCCGGCCCGGACTTCCCGGGGTACCGGGACATCCACGTCGCCGTCCAACGCCGGGGCAGGCCCGCCGAGTTGCTGGACCCGCAGCCCGGGGACGCGGCGCGGGCGAGGTGGTTGCTGGAGTGCGCGGCGAAGCCGCTGCCGGACGGCCGGGTGGACATCACCGGCCGGTACGTCCAGGGCGGCCCGGGCGGGCGGTTCGTCTACCTGAACTGGGTGGCCGGGGACGACCGGGAGCTGTTCCGCCGGGCGAAGCTGCTGCTGGAGGCGATCGACCGGGAAACCGCCGAGGAGGCCGCCCGGACCGGCCTGCTGGTCGCCCGCCTCGGACTGACGGACGCGAAGGGCCACCCGCTGTGCGCCGCCGTCCGCCCGCCGACGGTCACCTGGTCGGCGGCGTAGGCGAGGCGGCGTGGGCGGGGTAAGCGGAAACGGGGGCCCGAGCGGAAACGGGGGAGGGCCCCGCGTCGCCGCGGGGCCCTCCGGTACGTACGGACGTGCTCGGTGCTCGGTGCTCGGTGCTCGTTCTCAGCTGCCCAGGTGGTCAGTTGTAGGTCGTGGTGACGGTGACGCCGCCGAAGCCCTGCTGACCGTAGAGGCTGAAGTACACCCAGCCGGCCGGCGGGTTGGTGATGGTGAGGGTCTCGCCGTTGCCGCTGTTGGTGGACTTGGCCTGGTAGGAGCCGGTGGTGGCCCAGGCGCCGCCGTTGTAGTAGAGGTCGGCGTTGCCGGTGCCGCCGCTGGTGGTGATGGTCAGCTGCTTCACGCCGGCGGGCAGGTTCAGGAAGCTGTAGCTGTAGTTCCCGGTGGTGGCGGCCACGCCGTCGCGGCGGCAGTTCTTGTCGAACTGCCGGGCGTCGGCGGCGGTGCACAGCGGAGCCTGGTTGGTGGGCAGGGAGCCGCAGTTGTCGGCGGCGCAGGCCTTGAGCCAGGCGGCGAAGTCGGCGTCGTACGAGGTGCCGATGGTGCTCTTGAGCAGGGTGCGGGCACTGTTCCAGTCACCCACGCGGTACTTGGCGAGCAGCGCGGTCACGTCCTGCGGGTGCGACTGGAGCATGTAACGGACGGCCAGGTAGCCCCAGTTGTAGATCCGGGTGGAGTCCGCGTTGTCGTAGGTGCTGTCGAACAGGGTGCTCAGCGCGTAGGTGCCCTTGCCGGCCTGGGTGACCGCGTCGTCGTAGTGGACGCCCCGGTAGCTGTAGGAGATGTACTCGGCCAGGCCCTCGACCCACCAGACGGTCGGGGTGGTCATGCCGGCGTCGAAGTTGCCGTAGAAGTCGTAGCGGCCGTCGAGGTAGTGGGTGTACTCGTGGTTGAGGTTCCAGATCTGGAACTGGGGCCGCAGCCAGGAGGCCTCGTGGGCGATGAAGCGGGCCTGGTTGCCGGCCTTGGCCGGGTCGCCCTCCTCGTACATGCCGCCGTTGTCCACGGCGATGTGGTACATCAGCCAGGCGTAGAGGCTGTAGTTGTAGTAGTCGTCGAAGACGACGACCTCGAGGCTGTTGTTGTTGTCGTTCGCGACCGGGCCGTTGTCCTTGACCACGGAGTGGAAGTAGGCGTCCTGGTTGATCAGGCTGGTGCAGGTGTCGGTGAGCTGCTGCGCGGTCATGTCCTGGGCGCGGATGCGCAGGTTGGCGTTGCAGGTGTGGTCGATGGTGAGCACGAGCGGGACGAGCCGGGTGGGCAGGTCGCAGGTGCCGTAGTAGGCGCAGTTGCCCGCGTCCTTGTTCTCCTCGAACCAGACCAGGTTCATGGTGAGCGGACCGGTGGCGCCGACCAGCGGGTAGCGGTTGATCAGGTCCTTGACGATCGGCCGGCCCTGGGCCTTGGTGGCGTCATGGGCGAGCAGGTTGCCGATCTGGATGCCGACGCTCGTCACCGTGTCGCCGCCGGTGAGCTGCGAGCTGTTGCGGGTGACGAAGGACGACATGCTGGTGGCGAAGGAGGGGTCGGCCTGGAGCGCGGCGACGAAGTCCGTCCGGTCGAAGCCACGGGAGATGAGGGTCTCGGTGTTGGCGACGGCGGTGGCCATCGAGCCGGTCCAGGCGCTGGAGTAGCTGTCGAGCAGGCGCTTGATGACGCCGGTGTAGCGGGCGTTCTCCTGGGCACTGTCGATCAGGGTGACGGCCTCGGCGAGGGTCTGGCCGTTGGCCTCGGTGACGTCCTTGCTGTGCGGGGCCGCGAAGAAGGCGTCCAGCGCGCCGCGGATCGCGGTCTGCAGGCTGGTGCCGTAGGTGCCGACTACGTCGGCGTGGTTCCACTGCACGTAGTAGCCGGCGCGCAGGAAGAGCACCAGCTGGCCGGCCGCGGTGGAGTCGTCCCCGGGGTAGGCGGCGGAGACGTCGCGCAGGGCGTTGGCGACGGTGGCCATCTGGGCCTCGTTGAAGGCGCCCTTCGCGTCGTTGCCGGTGAGCGTGAACAGCGAGTTGACGCAGTCGAGCCCGGCCGACTTGACCTGCTGGACCAGCGCGGCACCGGAGTTGCCGGTGAAGGCGGAGACGTCACAGGCGTTGACGGCGGCGGAGAACTGCTTCGCCGCCTTCGCGGTGCCGACGGTGCTGCCCCCCGTCGGAGCGTTCGGCTTGGCCTGTGCGTCGGAGGCCAGCGGGCGGGCGTCCTTGGGGGTGTCGGGCGACTTGGGCACGGGGATCGCACGGGGCGCGGCCGCCTTGCCCGTGGGGGCGGGGGCCGACGGCTTGTCGGCGGCGTGGGCCTGCGGCGCGAAGAGTCCGAGGGCGAGGAAGAAGGCGGCGCCGAGCGCAGGGAGTCTGCGCGCGTTCGCCTTCGCTATCCGGAAGGGACGCATGGGGTGGGGGCCTCCGGGCCAGTGAGGGTTGTGCGGTGTGGGGGCGCACGGTCCTGATGTGTGACATGTAAAATGGCACATGGTTCAACGCGGAGGGAAGTCCCGGGGGCGGAATTTCGACCGGCTTGACCGAACCGTTGCCCGACCGGACACGCTGTCAACTGGACGCGCAGTCAACCGGACATGCTGTCAGGCGACGGAACCCGCACTCGGCGTGAGAACCGCGACCCCGCCGGCCGCCACCAGCGTGCCGATCCCGTGATCGATGCAGGCCCTGGTCGCCTTCCGGGGCAGCACGTCCGCGATCGCCTCCTGCAACGCGGCCGCCGCGTCCGGCGCGTGCGGCTCCCGCTGCGCCTCCATCCGGCGGGCGGCGGCCGACCGTCACGGTCACTCACCCTCGTCGCCCGTCACGTCCGTTGGCGACCGTTCTGCCTGAGGCGGCGTGAGGAATAAGCAGGAGCCCATGCTGTGTTCTTGCAACTCATACGCAATAGTGTTGTCCCGGCACGATCATCACCATCCGTCGAAAGGGCTGTGTCCCACCATGGGCGCCTACACGCTTCCCGACCTGCCGTACGACTACTCCGCGCTCGAGCGGGCCATGTCGGCCGAGATCCTGGAGCTGCACCACTCCAAGCACCACGCCGCCTACGTCAAGGGCGCGAACGACACCCTGGACCAGCTCGCCGAGGCCCGCGACAAGGAGCAGTTCGGCGGCCTCGTCGGCCTGCAGAAGACCTTCGCGTTCCACCTGTCCGGCCACGTCCTGCACTCGCTGTTCTGGCAGAACCTCTCCCCGGAGGGCGGCGACCGCCCCGAGGGCGAGCTGGCCGACGCCATCACCGAGCACTTCGGCAGCTTCGACGCCTTCAAGAAGCAGCTCACCACCGCCACCACCGGCGTCCAGGGTTCCGGCTGGGGCATCCTCTCCTGGGAGCCGCTCGGGCAGCGCCTGATCGTCGAGCAGGTCTACGACCACCACGGCAACGTGGGCCAGAACACCACCCCGCTGCTCGCCTTCGACGCCTGGGAGCACGCCTACTACCTGCAGTACCGCAACGTCCGCCCGGACTACGTCACCCGCCTGTGGGACGTCGTCAACTGGCAGGACGTCTCGGCCCGCTTCGCGGCCGTCCAGAGCGCCTGACGCCCGTCAAGCGAACGGCCCCGGACCGGTCGACCGGTCCGGGGCCGTTCGCCCTGCGTTCCCACCGTGCTTGCCCGTCACGGCCGTTGACACCCTTTGCACCGGGTGCACCGGGCACACCCTGCCACCCGCCGGGCCGCCCAGGCCGCCCGCCACCGCTGAACCCGGCCGCGTCGGCGGGCCGTTCGCGGCTGCTCAGTCGCTCGCGGGCCTCGTCAGGCGACGGACGAAGGTGACCACGGCCTCCCGGTCCGTCGCGTGGTCCGCCTGGCCGGAGAGCAGTAGGCGGACCATCTGCGGCAGCGTGAACCAGGAGTTCACCAGCCCGATCACCGCGAACATCAGCCGTGCCGGATCCACCTCACCGGCCACCTCGCCGCTGCGCTGGGCAGCGGCGACGGCCGCGATCTTCTCGCCGTAGTGCGCGGTGCGTTCCGGGCCGGCCGCCAACCCCTCGGCCTCCGTGCCGCGTTGCAGGCCCTCCCAGGCCAGCAGGCGGGAGAAGTGCGGGTTGGCCGAGTGGTAGTCGAAGACCCGCCCGGCGTAGTCGCCGAGGTCCAGGCGCGCCGTCGGCGCGAGCGGCACCGCCTTCGCCAGCTTGCCGAGTTCGGATGTCAGCACGGCGGAGAACAGCTGCTCCTTGTTGCCGAAGTACTGGTAGATCCGCTCCTTGTTCACCCCCGCCCGGGTCGCCACCCGGGCGATCCGGGCCCCGTCCGGGCCGAACTCGGCGAACTCCTCGACCGCGGCGTCGAGGAGGAGCTGCTGCGTGCGTGCGGTGTCCCAGGCCATGACCCCACGATATCCCAAATGTCCAACCCTTTGGTTGGACATCCGCGCCGGCCCGTGCCAAACTCCAACCGAAGGGTTGGAGATTTGGCCTCCAGCCGCTCACCAAGGGGAGGACCCGCGCCATGACCACCGACACCATCACCCCGGCCGCACCCGCGACGACCCCCGCCGCCCCGTCGGTCCACCGCCGCGCCCTGCTCACCTGGCTCGCCGTCTACCCGACCATCACCACCGCCTTCCTCCTCCTCAGCCCCTACCTCGGCAACCTGCCCCTGCCCCTGCGCACCCTGGTCATGACCGCCCTCGTCGTCCCCGTCGTCGTCTACGCCCTGATGCCGCTGCTCCTCAAGGCGGAGACCAGGCTCGCCCGCCGGAAGTAGCGGACTCAGCGCCGTCGCATCGGGGTGAAGCGGACCGGGGTGCCCGGGGTGGCCTGGGCGACGGCGGGGAGGGCGGTGGCGGGGACGACGCCGATGACGGGGTAGCCGCCGGTGGTGGGGTGGTCGGCGAGGAAGACCACCGGGCGGCCGTCGGGCGGGACCTGGACCGCGCCCAGGACCATGCCCTCGCTGGGGAGTTCGCCCACGCGGGCGCGCTCCAGGGGCGGCCCGTCCAGGCGCAGGCCGATCCGGTTGCTGGTGGGGGAGACGCGGTAGCCGGAGCCGGTGAGGACGGCGAGCGAGCGGGTGGTGAACCAGTCGTCGCGCGGGCCGAACAGCACCGGCAGGAGCAGTGGGTCCGGCGGCGCGGGCGTCGGCACCACGTCCGCCCCGGCGGGCGGGCCGACCGGATCGCCGAGCGGCAGCGCGTCCCCGGGGGCCACGGGAGCGGGGCCCAGCCCCGAGAGCAGATCGGTCGAGCGGCTGCCGAGGACCGGCGCGGCGGCGATCCCACCCGCGAAGGCGACGTAGCTGCGCACACCCCGCGTCGCGGGGCCCACCTCCAACAGCGCCCAGGCGGGCAGCCGCACCGGAGCGGCCCAGGCGGCGGGCCGCCCGTCGACCCGTACGGCGCACGGCGCGCCGGCCACGGCCACCGTCACGGCGCGGTCCACGCGCACCGCGCAGCCCAGCACGGTGGTCTCCAGGGTGGCCGCCGTCGCGGGGTTGCCGACCAGGTGGTTGGCGAGTCGGTGGGCGGGCTGGTCGAGCGCGCCGGAGCGCGGCACGCCCAGGTGCGCGTGCCCGGGCCGGCCGAGGTCCTGGACGGTCGTCAGCAGGCCGGAACTGGTGATGGTGACGGTCATGCTCCCTCGATCACGCTTCCTCGTTCGGGTTTCCTCGTTCGGGTTTCCTCGTTCGGGTTTCCTTGGTCGGGCTTCCTCGTCCGGGCTTTCGTGGTCAGGCTTCCTCGATCACGAACCGGACCCGGGTCCCAGGACTGAACAGGGCCGCGGGTTCCCGGGACGGGTCCCACAGCGCGGCGTCGGTGCGCCCGATCAGCTGCCACCCGCCCGGGGACGAGCGCGGGTAGGCGCCGGTGTACGGGCCGGCGAGGGCGATCGCCCCGGCCGGGACGGCGGGGCGGGGGACGGCCAGCCGGGGCACCCGGTAGCGCTCGGGCAGGCCGGTCAGATAGCCGAAGCCGGGGGCGAAGCCGCTGAAGGCGACGCGGAACTCGGTCGCCGAGTGGATGTGCGCGACCTCGTCCTCGGCGACACCCCACAATGCGGCGACCTCCGCGACGTCGGCACCGTCGTAGCGCACCGGGATGGTCACGGTCCGGTCGGCGCTCGCCCGCAGCGGTGGCACTCGCCAGCCGGCCAGTTCGGCGGCCAGGGCGTCGGGATCGGCCACGCCGTCGAGCAGCACGCTCCGTTCGGCGGGTACCACCTCGGTGACGGCCGGGAGTTCGGACGCCGCGCGTCGGCGCTGGAGTTCGGCGTGGAAGGCGGTCGTCTCGTCGGCGCCGTCCAACTCGACCAGGAGCGCGTCCAGACCGACCCGCAGGACGCGCATCTTCATCCCGTCGGTCCTGTTCGCCCCGGCCTGCGCGCCCTGCACGATCTGCGCGGTCTGCGCCGTCGGTTCGGCGCTCACGCGAACGCCTCGACGCGGACTCCGGCTGTCCACAGGGCCGTTCGCACCCGTCGGGCCAGATCCGCGGCCCCAGGGGTGTCGCCGTGCACGCACAGGGAACGGGCCCGCAGCCGGATCCGGTCGCCGGTGCGCGCGGTGACCTCGCCGTCCCGGGCGATGGCGACCGAGCGGTGGACGACCGCGTCCGGGTCCTCGACGACGGCGTCGGGTTCGCGGCGTGGGACGAGCGTGCCGTGCGGGGTGTACGCGCGGTCGGCGAACGCCTCGGCGACCACCGGCAGCCCGGCCCGCCCGGCCGCCTCGTGCAGCCGTGAACCGGGCAGCCCGAGTACGGGCAGGGCCCGCTCCTGCGCCCCCGTGGCCAGGCGGACGCCGCGGACCACCGCCTCCGCCTGCTCCTCGTCGTGCACCGCCCGGTTGTACAGCGCGCCGTGCGGTTTGACGTACGCCACGTGTGCTCCGGCTGCCCGCGCGAACACCTGCAACGCCCCTATCTGGTAGGCGACTTCGTTCGCCAGCTCGTCCGGCGGGACGTCCATCGCCCGCCGCCCGAACCCGGCGAGGTCCCGGTAGGAGACCTGCGCGCCGATCCGCACGCCCCGCTCCGCGGCCAGCTCGCACACCCGTCGCATGGTGGTCGGGTCCCCGGCGTGGAAGCCGCAGGCGACGTTGGCGCTGGTGACCACAGACAGCAGGGCGTCGTCGTCGGTGAGCGTCCAGCGGCCGAATCCCTCGCCGAGGTCGGCGTTGAGGTCGACGACCGGAACGGGAGCGCCCCCGGGCGGGGTCATCTCGCGCTGCCCGTCATCGGGCCGTCCGTCATCGCACGGACGATCACCGCGCGCGCGTCGTCCAGGTACCTGGTCAGCTCCACCACGGCGTCGTCGATCTCGCCCGTCTCCAGCAGTCCGGTGAGCGTCTGGTTGCGGCGCAGGAACGGTGCGTGGAGCCCGCGCGCCGAGGGGACGGCGGCGAAAGCCAGGCGCAGTTCGGCCATCAGGCGGGCCATGCACTCGTCGATCCGCCGGCTGCCGGCGATCCCTGCGACGGCCTGGTGGAAGTGCAGGTCGGCAGTGCCGACGGTGACCCAGTCGCCGACCGCCTCGGCGGCCTCCGCGCAGCTCAGGGCGGTGCGCACCGCGGCCAGGCGCTCGGGTGCGGCGCTGTGCAGGGCACGTACGCCGGCGGTCTCCAGGGCGAGGCGCAGCGTGTAGATGTCGGCGACGTCGTCCGGTTCGAGGATCCGGACGAACACGCCCCGGTTCAGCTCGTGCACGACCAGCCGCTGGTCGGCCAGCAGCCGGAACGCCTCGCGGAGTGTGTTGCGCGAGACGGTGAGCGCTTCTCCGAGCGCCTCCTCCGACAGCCGGGTGCCGGGGGCTAGCAGGCCTTCGGTGATGTGGTCGCGCAGCACCTCGGCCACGCGTTGGGCGGCGCTGGCGCGGTCGAGCCGGCCCCGGTCGGCCGCGAGCGCGTCGAAAACTCCGGTCACGTTCCACCTCCTGAACTCTTGTCGGATTGTTCCACAATCCCCTAGCCTCGCGGCAACCCCCGTACGGTCGCGGCCCACCCAGGCCGCGACCTCCTCCGCCCGTGGCGCCCCAGACGGTCACCCGTACGGCGGAGGCCCGTCTGAAAGGCGGCCAGGAACATGATCGTTCTTGTCGGCATCCTCGTCGTGGTGGCCGGGTTCGCCACCCGGCGAAATCCGCTCCTCGTCGTCGGCGCCGCCGGCGTCCTCACCGGACTTCTGGGCGGGATGAGCCCGCTGAGGGTCCTGGAGGCCTTCGGCACGGGCTTCGCCTCCAGCCGCTCGGTGACCCTCTTCGCGATCACCCTGCCGGTGATCGGCCTGCTGGAGCGCCACGGCCTGCAGGAACAGGCCCGCACCCTGATGAACAAACTCGCCAAGGCCAGCGCCGGACGCGTACTCGCGGTCTACCTGGTGGTCCGCCAGCTCACCGCCGCCTTCGGCCTCACCGGCCTCGGCGGACCGGCCCAGGCGGTGCGCCCGATGGTCGCGCCGATGGCCGAGGCCGCCGCCGAACGCCACCACGGCACCCTGACCGACAAGGCCCGCGAACGCGTGCGGTCCTTCGCCGCGAGCGCCGACAACGTCGGTCTGTTCTTCGGCGAGGACTGCTTCCTCGCCGTCGGCTCGATCCTCCTGATCACCGGCTTCGTCGACGCGACCTACCACACCGACCTGGAGCCGGTGCAGCTCGCCCTGTGGGCCATCCCCACCGCCGTCTGCGCCACCCTCATCCACGGCGCGCGCCTGCTGCGCCTGGACCGCGCCCTCGCCCGCGACCTGCCCGCGACAGCTGACCAGGCGACCACTGCCGACCGCATCGAGGAGACCAGCAAGTGATCAAGGTCGAGTGGCTGTACTGGCTGGCCGGAGCCGTCTTCCTCGCGATGGCCGCGCAGATGGCCGTGGACCGCGGCAATCCCAAGCGCTACGGCAGCGCCGCCTTCTGGGGCCTGCTCGGTGCGAGCTTCGTCTACGGCACGTGGGTCGCCGACAAGAGCGCGCCCGCCGCGCCGCTGGGCGTCGCCGTCCTGGTGATGATCTGTCTGGCCGGCTTCGGCTTCACCGGCCGCGGCACCTCGACTGCCGCCGCCCCCGAGCGCCGGGCCGCCTCCGCCGCGCGCCTCGGCACCCGGCTGTTCATCCCGGCGTTGGCGCTCCCGCTGGTCGCGCTGGCCTGCGGAACGCTCCTCAAGGGTGTGCACCTGGGCGGCGGCCTGCTGCTGCAGACCGGCAGCGAGACGCTCCTCGGGCTCGGCATCGGCTCACTCGTCGCTCTGGGCCTGGCGCTGCTGCTCACCCGCGAGCGCAACCCCGCAGTCGCCCTCCACTCCGGCCGCGGACTGCTGGAGTCCATGGGCTGGGCACTGCTGCTGCCCCAACTCCTCGCCGTACTGGGCTCGATCTTCCAGAGCGCCGGGGTCGGCGCCCAAGTCGGCAAGATCACCATCCACTTCCTGCCGGACGGCAGCAAGTACGCGGCGGTGGCGCTCTACTGCGTGGGCATGGCCCTGTTCACGATCATCATGGGCAACGCCTTCGCCGCCTTCCCGGTGATGACCGCCGCGATCGGCTGGCCGATCCTGATCACCCAACTGCACGGCAGCCCGGGCGTGGTCCTGGCCGTGGGCATGCTGGCCGGCTTCTGCGGCACGCTGGTCACGCCGATGGCGGCCAACTTCAACCTCGTCCCGGCGGCGCTGCTCGAGCTCAAGGACCAGTACGGGCCGATCAAGGCCCAACTCCCCACCGCCGGCGCGCTGCTGGTCTGCAACATCGCCATCATGTCGCTCTTCGCGTTCTGACCCGCGTTCTTCCCTTCCGCCAGAAAGGCCGTCCCATGACCAGGGTCCTGCTCACCGGCTTCGAACCGTTCGACGGCGCCGACGTCAACCCGTCCTGGGAGGTCGCCCGTCTCGTGGCCGACAACCCTCCCGAGGGACTCCTGGTCACCGCCACCCGGCTGAGCTGCGTCTTCGGCCAGGCCGCCGAGGAACTGCGCACCGCGATGGAGCGGTGCGTCCCGGACCTGGTCGTCTGCCTCGGCCAGGCAGCCGGCCGGCCGGATGTCACCGTCGAGCGCGTCGCCATCAACGTCGACGACGCACGCATCCCCGACAACGCGGGCCGGCGACCGGTCGGAAGATTTCAAGTCCAGTGAGACGGTCGTGACGCTATGAGGTTTGTGGTGCGGGTTCCCTGCGCTTGGCCGGGTCGTTGATCCACGCCGTCTT
>NZ_JBVISA010000054.1:0-23876 GCF_055575755.1 Kitasatospora sp. NPDC034035
TCCGCTGCCTAATCAGACGGGCTTGGACCCTCTACCGCTGGGATACCCGGCCTCGAAGCCCCCGCATCCGATGACCTACTGGCGGACGCCCTTAGTACCAGTGGTGCGCCTGCCAGAACGACCAGGCGCCGCAGGGGCTGCCGTAGCGGGTGTTCATGTAGTCCAGGCCCCACTTGATCTGGGTGGCCGGGTTGGTGCGCCAGTCGGCGCCCGCGGAGGCCATCTTGGAGCCCGGCAGGGCCTGGACCAGGCCGTAGGCGCCGGAGGAGGCGTTGACGGCCAGCGGGTTCCAGCTGCTCTCGCGGAACACGATGTTGCTGAAGCACTGCAGCTGGCCGGCCGGGACGATCTGCGCGGCGATCTGCTGCGGGGTGCCGGAGTAGGCGGCGGCGAGGTTCGGACGCTCCTGGGAGCGGGAGGCGGCGGCCTCGGCGTCGGCCCTGGCCTTGGCGTCCGCCTGGGCCTTCGCCTCGACCTCGGCCTGCGCCTGCGCCTGGGCCTGGGCCTGGGCCTGCGCCTGCGCGGCGGCGTCCGCGTCGGCCTTGGCCTGGGCGGCCTGCTGGGCAGCGGCAGCGGTGTCAGCCTGGGCCTGGTCGGTGACCGGCTTGCCGTCCACCGAGACGGCGGCCGCGGGTGCGGCGGCCTCGACGGTGTTCCCGGCCTGCGGGATGGCGAGGGCGGCGGTGGCGGCGCTCGCGACCACGAGGGTGGCGATACCGGTGATCAGGGAGTTGCGGCGGGCATGGCTGAGCTGCATGAAGCGGGCGTTCCTTCTCCGTCGGGGCCCGCGCCGGTTTGCCGGGCACGGGGCATCGCACGGGCTCCGGGTGAGCGGGGCCCGCGCGGCCGTCCGGGACGGCCGTGGCGCCCCGGGTGAAGCGGCGGGGCGGGCGGGCTGCGCGGCGGACCGGGGGTCGGCCGCGCTGCCTGGCGACTGGCCATTCTTGGCAGGGCTCGAGACGGGTGGCAAAGGCGCGCGCTACTACGTCACGTAGTAACCCCACGGCGGTCATGCGAAAGCGTGACGGTGGATTTGAGGTGATTTATCCGGATTGCGAACCCGAGGGTCAAGCAGCGCACGCATCGGAGGAACGCAAGGGTGGCAGTCGCGGTGGCCTGCGTTCTTCAGGCGGGGTGCCGCCGGGCCAACCCCGGACCGGGTGCGGCACCGGCGCCCGGCCGGAGCCGGCCCGTCACCCGTCCACTAGCGAGGGTCGTAGACGCCGATCCCCCTGTGGGCGGCCTCACACGCCGGGCGGGCCGACTTCGGCGCAGAGTGACCGGACGGTCACGACCTCAGGGGGTCGCGTACGGGTTTCCGGGAGCGGGCTGTGCGGTGGGAGCGGGGAAGGTGGGGGTGGGCCCCTCCTCCGCCGCTTCCTCCTCCTCAGTGGTCGGGACGAGGTCGCGGGCCAGCAAGGTGGCGCCGGCGACGGCACCCGGCATGGCGAGCACCGTCACCAGTGGCACCAGGAAGGCCAGCACCAGCGGTGTGCCGAAGCCCAGCGCCAGACCGAGCCGGGCGCGCAGCAGCCGGATCCGCTCGGGCTGCGGCACTCGGCGCCGCTGCAGGGCGACGGCCGTCAGCTCGACGGTCAGGAAGAAGCCGGACACCAGGAAGCCGAGCGCCGGGACCACCGTCTGTCCGACCACCGGGATGAACCCGCAGGCGAACAGCACCACGCCGAACGCGGCCACGCGCACCAGCACGTAGACGCTGTCCCGCACCGCGATCAGCAGCTCGCGCCAGAGCAGGGTGTCCGGCGGGGTGGGTGCGCCGCCCTCGGTCTCGTCGACCTTGGCGCAGAGCGCCTCGTAGAAGGGCTGCCCGACCAGCAGGGTGACAGCGGTGAAGGTGAGGAGGGAGAACAGCAGGCCGCCGCCGAAGACGATCGCCGCGAGCGCGTCGCGCAGCAGGCCCTGCCAGGGTGAGCCCCAGTGGTCGGCGAACGGGGTGGCCCAGTCGGCGAGGTCCTTCGACCAGGCTCCGAGGAAGACGAGCGCGACGACGTAGCCGACCAGGGTGAGCAGGGCCGGCAGCATCCCGAAGCCCCACCAGCGGCCGTGTCGGCCCACCCACTTCTGGCCCATGACCAGGTACTTCATCCCCGCCGCAAGATCCCGCATGGGCGATCACCCTAGGGCCTCCGCAGCCGGAACCCCGCATTGCCGTGTTCCTGCCAGTTTCGACCGGCAAGGCCGCGCCCCTCCTGCCATGCCGTCCGCCGGGCCACTCTCGGTCTTCCCCCACCTGCAAGGAGGAGACTGATGAAGCGTCAATTCGGCAGAGTGTTCAGCCTGTTGGCCGGTATGGTGCTCGGTGCCGGCGTGCTGGTGCTGCCCGCCGCCGCCTCGCCCGCGCCGTCGCCGACCGTGGTCGGCGGCACACGGGCGGCGCAGGGCGAGTTCCCGTTCATGGTGCGGCTCTCGATGGGCTGCGGCGGCGCGCTCTACACCTCGCAGATCGTGCTGACCGCCGCCCACTGCGTCGACGGCACCGGTGCCGACAGCAGCATCACCGCCACCGTCGGCGCGGTCGACCTGCGCAGCGGCAGCGCGATCAAGGTCCGCTCGTCGTACGTCTACCAGTCGCCCGCCTTCACCGGTGCCGAGAACGGCGACGACTGGGCACTGATCAAGCTGGCCTCGCCGGTGAACAGCAGCCTGGTCAGCACCCTGCCGATCGCCACCTCCAGCGCCTACGACAACGGCACCTTCACCATCATGGGCTGGGGTGCGGCGAGCGAGGGCGGCGCCCAGCAGCGGTACCTGCTCAAGGCCACCGTGCCGTTCGTCGACGACGCGACCTGTGCCGGCGCCTACCCGGGCCTGAACACCGCCGGCTCGCTCTGCGCCGGCTACGTCGCCCAGGGCGGTGTCGACACCTGCCAGGGTGACTCCGGCGGCCCGATGGTCCGCAAGGACACGGCGGGTCGCTGGGTCCAGGTCGGCATCGTCAGCTGGGGCAACGGTTGCGCCCGCGCGGGCTACCCGGGCATCTACACCCAGGTGAGCACCTACGCGGCCGACATCGCCGCCGCGGCGGCCGGTCTCTGAGTCGGTCTCCGTGCCGGTCTCCACGCCGGTCTCCGAGTCGACCTCCGAGCCGACCCGGCAGGGTCGGTCGGCCGGGTCGAACCGGTGAAGCGGGGTCGGCCACCACTCCCGCAGGTGGTGGCCGGCCCCGCCGTCCTCCGGCGGGGCCGGGCCTCGCCGACCGGCCTGTTCCACCGGGCGTTCGCCCGGTCCGCGCGGCGCCGGACGGCCTGAACCGGACCGCCTGAACCGAACCGCCGCCATGCCCGGGCAGGTACCGCCCTGCCCGGGCATTCACCTGCGCAGCCACTCCTCGGCCCGCCGCTGCTCGCGGGCGACACGGCCGGTGGTGCGGCCGGTCGGGCTCCGGGGTAGGCGGGCGAGCAGGGCCGCGGCGGCCTCGCGGTGGCCGGCGAGGGCGTGGGCGCCGGCGAGGCGGGCGGTGACCAGCGCGTGGTCGCGCGGGTGGGCGGCTGGGTCGAGGACTCGCAGCACGGCCTCCAGCCGGGCTGCCGCGGTGCGGGCGTGGGTGGTGCGGGCGCGGGCGGTGTGGCCGGTGTGGGCGGCGAGGTCCCGCTGGCAGGTGCCGTGGGCGACGGCCAGGACCAGCTCGGCGCGCGCCGCCCAGGGCGCCGGCCCGCCGGAGCGCAGCGCGGCCGCGGTCAGCCGCCGGGCGTCCGCCAGCGCCCGGTGCACGTGCGGCGTCTCGCCGGCCAGCGCGTGGGCGTGGGCCCGGGCGACGGCGGTCCAGGCCCGCAGCCCCGGCAGGGGCGGGGCTGCGGTGCGGGCGGCCTCGGCCAGGGCGAGGGCGGTGGCCGGGTCGCCGCGCCACCAGTGCAGGGTGCTCTGCCGGGTGAGCAGCGCGGCCGTGGTGGCCTGGTCGCCGGTGGCGCGCGCCCACTCCAGGCCGGTGGCGTACCAGCCGAGCGCGCGGGCGCGGCGGTCGCCCTCGAAGTGGGCCCAGCCGGCGAGTTCGGCGTACTGGGCGGCGAGCGAGCGGACCGCGGCGAGGCTCTCGGGCGGGGCGGTGTGCTGCCAGCTGGCCAGGGTGCGGGCGTGGTGCTCCAGGACGGCGGCCAGTTCCTCGCCGCCGATCCGGTCGGCGGCGGTGCGGTAGACGGCGAGCAGCTGGGCGAGCACCTCGACGGTGGCGGCGTCCGGTGGGGCGGTGTCGGCGGCGAGCGGTGTCCGGATGGCGACGGCGAGTTCGCCGAGGCGTTCGCGCTCCTGCCGGACGGTCTGCCAGAGTTCCGCCAACTCGCCGCAGGCGATGAGGAGTTCGTCGGCCCGGGCGGGCATGCCCGGCGGCGGCCAGCGCCGGGCGTTCTCCACCCGGCTGATCAGCGAGTTGTGGTAGCCGAGCAGCCGGCCGAGCTCGGACTGGCTGAGGCCGCGGGCCTCGCGCCAGTGGCGCAGCCGACGGCCGAAGCGCTGGCGCGCGGACTCTGGTTCCGAGCGGGGTGGGGACGGCGAGGGTGGCGTGGGGGTGGGCAGGGGCGGCACGGGGTCTCCCGGAGAGGGTGGGGGAGCGCTCGTGGGGGAGCGCCATGCCCAGGTATCCCCCTTGACGTGCCTTGGTCAAACGATGTCGCGTCAGTGTCCTGCCGGTGTCGTGCTGCCACCGTGTCGCCATCGTGCCGACAGGGCGGGGGCCCGGGAAACGGCGCCGGGCCCGGGAGCCTCCGTAGCGGCTCCCGGGCCCGGCGTTCCCGCGCGGTGCGGACGGGTCAGGACTCCGCCGCCACCGCGGCCCGCCGCCGGCGGCCCACCACGGCCGAGGCCGCGAGCACGATCGCCGCGGCGACCAGCGACAGGTACATCTGCTTGCGCCCGTCGGCGTCGGTGAACATGTACGCCATGACGAACCCGATCATGCCCATCGCGGTCCAGGTCAGGTACGGGTACAGCCACATCCGGACGGTCAGCCGCTCGGGCATCTCCCGCTCGATGATCTTGCGCATCCGCAGCTGGGTGGCGCAGATTACCAGCCAGACGAAGAGCGCGACCGCACCGGAGGAGTTGAGCAGGAAGGCGAACACCGTGTCCGGCGAGGTGTAGTTGAAGAAGACCGCGACGAAACCGAAGACCACCGAGGAGAGGATGGCCACCCGCGGCACGCCGCGGTCGGTCACCTTCGCGAAGGCCTTCGGGGCGTCGCCGCGCTGGCCGAGCGAGAAGGCCATCCGGGAGGCGGTGTACATCCCGGAGTTGAGGCAGGACAGCACCGCGGTCAGCACGATCACGTCCATCACCTGGCCGGCGCCCGGGATGCCGATGTGGTCCAGCACCGCCACGTACGGGCTGGCCTTGACCTCGGCCGAGTCCCAGGGCAGCAGGGTGACCACGAGCAGGATCGAGCCCAGGTAGAAGATGCCGATGCGCCAGATCACGCTGTTGGTGGCCTTGGTGACCGCCTTCTGCGGGTCCTCCGACTCGCCGGCGGCCAGGGTGACGATCTCGCTGCCCATGAAGGCGAAGACGACGGTCAGCATGCCGGTGAACACCGCGCCCACCCCGTGCGGCAGGAAGCCGCCGTGGCCGGTCAGGTTGCTGGTGCCGACCGCGTGGGTGCCGGGCAGCAGGCCGAAGGCGGCGAGGAGGCCGATCACCAGGAAGGCGGCGATCGCGACCACCTTGATCCCGGCGAACCAGAACTCGAACTCGCCGTACGAGGCCACCGAGAAGAGGTTGGTGGCGGTCAGCACCGCCATCACGATCAGCGCCCAGCCCCACTGAGGCACGCCGGGCACCCACTGGTTGAGGATCTTCGCGCCGGCCGTCGCCTCGACCGCCAGCACCACGACCCAGAAGAACCAGTACAGCCAGCCGATGGAGAACCCGGCCCAGCGGCCCAGCGCGCGGTCCGCGTACGCCGAGAAGGAGCCGCTCTGCGGATCGGCCGCGGCCATCTCGCCGAGCATCCGCATCACCAGCACGACCAGCGCGCCGGCCAGTGCGTAGGAGAGCAGGATGCCGGGGCCGGTGGACGCGATGCCCGCGCCGGAGCCGACGAAGAGGCCGGCGCCGATCACGCCGCCGATGGCGATCATCGACAGGTGGCGGTTCTTGAGCCCGGCCTTCAGGTTGCCGTCTCCGCCGTGCCCGTGCGGCCCCGCCTGGTGGGGGACCTGGGCGGCTGCCGCCGACTTGGTGGTGTTCGCACTCATCTAGGGGTGCCCTGTGCCTTTCCAGCGCGGCGACCCCGGGCTCGTCGCCACAGGGTGGGGGGACAGACCCGCGCATTGCGGTGCAACCTAACTTCTACGCCCGAGTATCGGAACAAGGCATTGATAACTGTTCGCTTACCGGACACAAAAGGCCAGGTCAGAGTGGGTGCGAAAGGGGTCCGGAAAGCTCAGATCTGACGCAGCGTCAGGTGGGTGGAGGCCGGGCGAGCTCAGATCCCCTCAGCGGAGCGTGGTCGCCTCCGTGCGGGCGGTCATCCGCATCGACCTCCCTCGGCCCGTGGGCGGCCCGGTGTGGCCGATCGGGGCAAACCCGGGCAGAGTGGGATTCTCGGGGCATTCGTCGGAGCACTCCCGAGCGTGCTCGGCGCCCTCGGTTCCCGGTGATCGCCGGTTCCCGGCGGCCGTCGGCTCCCGGCGCCGGACAGGAGCGACCCCATGCAGACCACCTGGAAGGGGACGATCAGCTTCGGGCTGGTCAGCATCCCCGTCCACCTCTACTCCGCGACGCAGGAGCACGACGTCCCGCTGCACCAGGTGCACGCCAAGGACGGCGGCCGGGTGCGGATGAAGCGGTACTGCGAGCAGGAGGAGAAGGAGGTCCCGTACGCGGAGATCGCCAAGGGCTACGAGTCCCCCGACGGGCGGACCGTCACGCTCAGCGACGAGGACCTCGCCGACCTGCCGCTGCCCAGCAAGAAGGTCATCGACGTGCTGGCCTTCGTCGACGAGGGCGAGATCGACCCGCTGATGTTCTCCAAGGCCTACTACGTGGGTGTCGCCGACAAGGCCGCCGCCAAACCGTACGCGCTGCTGCGCGACGCGCTCACCGAGTCCGGGCAGATCGCCGTCACCAAGATCGCGCTGCGCACCCGGGAGTCGCCCGCGGTGCTGCGGGTGCACGACAACACGCTGGTGCTGCAGACCTGCATCTGGCCCGACGAGGTCCGCCCGGCGGCCGGGATCGCGCCCGAGGAGAACGTCACCGTCCGGCCGCAGGAGCTCAAGATGGCGCGGTCGCTGATGGACACCCTCTCCGAGGACTTCGACCTGGCCCAGCTGCACGACGACTACCAGCAGGCGCTGCAGCAGGTGATCACCGCGCGGCTGGAGGGCGTCGAGATCCCGCACGAGGAGGAGCCCGGCGAGGCGCCGGACAACGTGATCGACCTGATGGAGGCGCTGCGCAGCAGCCTCAAGCGGGCCAAAGGCGGCCACGGACCGGCGGCGGAAGCGGAACCGGAAGCGGAGGCGGAATCGGAGGCGGAGCCGGCTTCGGCGGAGGAGCAGAAGCTCACTCCGCGCAAGCGCGCCGCCGCGAAGAAGAGCGCCCCCGCCGCCCAGCGGACCACCGAACAGACTGCCAAGCGGACCGCCGAGAAGAGCACCACGGCGAAGAAGAGCACCACGGCGAAGAAGACGCCCGCGGCGAAGAAGACCACGAGCCGGAAGTCCACGGCTCCCCGCAGGGCCTCCTGACCCCCGGGCCAGGCCTTTCCCTCCCGTCCAGCATTGGAGGCGATCCCGATGGACCTGCTGACCTACAAGGAAGTCGAAGCCGGCCCCGAGGCCCAGAGAAACCAGGGCTTCGGGCACCGGGCCTGGAACTGGCTGCTCACCCTCAGCCCCACCGTGGTGACGTTCATGATCGCGCTCTCGGTCGGGCTCGGCATGGTCGCCACCCAGGTGAGCCTGACGCCGATGCTGGTGCTGATGGCGATCTTCTGGGGCTGTACCGTCGTCGCGATGGTCGGCGTGATCGCCCGCTGGATGACGCCCGGCCGGGGCAGGCACCGGATCGCGGCCTGACCCGGCCGGTGAGCGCCGGGGTGAACGGGGCTCCGGGAGGGATCAGCCGATCCACACCGTGGTGACGTTGCAGAACTCCCGGATCCCGTGCCCGGACAGCTCCCGCCCGAAGCCGGAGCGCTTGACGCCGCCGAACGGCAGTGCCGGGTGGGAGGCGGTCATCCCGTTGAAGAACACCCCGCCGGCCTGGATGTCGCGCACGAAGCGCTCCTGCTCGTCCTCGTCCCGGGTCCAGACGTTGGAGCTGAGGCCGAACGGGGTGTCGTTGGCGAGCGCCACCGCCTCGTCCAGGTCGGCGACCCGGTAGACGGTGGCCACCGGCCCGAAGGTCTCCTCCTGGTGGATCCGCATGGCCGGGGTGATGCCGGTCAGCACCGTCGGCTCGTAGAAGTACCCGGTGTCCCAGCCCTCCGGGCGCCCGCCGCCGCACTCGACCCGGGCACCGTGCGTCCGGGCGTCCTCGACCAACTCCTCCAGGTCGTCCCGGCCCTGCCGGCTGGCCAGCGGGCCGACGTCGGTGGCCTCGTCCATCGGGTCGCCGACGCGCAGTGACCGCATCGCCTCGGCGAAGCCGGCGGTGAAGCGGTCGTAGACGTCGGTGTGCACGATGAAGCGCTTGGCGGCGATGCAGGACTGGCCGTTGTTCTGCGCCCGGGCGCGGACGGCGGTCTGCACCGCCGCGTCCAGATCGGCGCTCGGCAGGACGACGAACGGGTCGCTGCCGCCCAGCTCCAGCACCGCCTTCTTCACCACGTCTGCCGCGGTGGCGGCGACCGCCCGCCCGGCCGGCTCGCTGCCGGTGAGGGTCACCGCGGCCACCCGGGGATCCCGGATCACGCCCTCGACCGCGCCCGAGCCGATCAGCAGCGTCTGGAAGCAGCCCTCCGGGAAGCCGGCCCGCTGGAACAGCTCCTCGAGCGCCACCGCCGTGCGCGGCACATTGGACGCGTGCTTGAGCAGGCCGACGTTGCCCGCCATCAGGGCCGGCGCGGCGAACCGGATCACCTGCCAGAACGGGAAGTTCCACGGCATCACGGCCAACACCGGCCCGATTGGGCGGTAGCGGACGTACGCGCGGGCGGCGCCGGAGTCGGTGACGTCGGCCGGGGCCGGGTGCTCGTCGGCGAGCAGCGCCTCGGCGTTGTCCGCGTACCAGCGCATCGCCTTCGCGCACTTGGCGGCCTCGGCGCGGGCGGCGGCGAGCGGCTTGCCCATCTCCTCGGTCATGGTCCGGGCGACCGTCTCCCGGTCCTGGTCCAGCAGGTCGGCGGCGCGGCGCATCAGCTCGGCCCGGGCGGCGAACGGGGAATTGCGGTAGCCGTGGAAGGCGGCCTCGGCACGGGCCAGCCGCCGCTCGAGTCCGGCCGCGTCGAGCGGTTCGAAGGTCTCCAGGGTCTCGCCGGTCGCGGGGTTGACGCTGGCGATGGGCATACGGGGCTCCCGAGGGGGTCTGGGTCCGGTGCGTCTGCCCTCACACCCTCCCCGACGGCCGGGCTCCGGGCACGCCACGGCGCGCCCGGCGTGTCCCGCCGGGCGCGCGGACCGGCCCCGTCACTCCGGCCCTGTCACTCCGGCAGCGACTCCACCCGGGCCGCCGCCTCCCGGGCCCGGGCGCCGGCCCTGGTCCGCCCGGCGGTCACCTGCCGGCTGGGGAACCGGTGCAGGTACTCGGCCTCCAGCTGCCCGGTGCGCAGGGTGTGCCGCTTCAGCGCCTCCTCCGAGCCGTACAGGAAGGTCTCGTGGCGCGTGCGGTGCAGCTGTTCCAGCTCGTGCAGGAGCGTGTCATTGCCCAGAGCGTGCGGGGAGATGCCCTCGGGCCGGATGTGCGTGGCGTCGGCGTGCCGCATCTCGGTACCTCCTCGGCGGAAGCCCCCTCCTACGGGGTGCCCGGTGGCCGTCGCCGGTACACCCGTGCGCTCCGGGCCGTGCCCGGGGGCGGATCGCGGCGGAGCATCGGCGTTGACCGTCCGGATCGTAGGATGAATCTTTCCGTACCTTCGGGTTTCCCGCTACCGCTCGGACAGATCGCTGATGCCGCTTCCCAAGGCCGAACTCCACCTGCACATCGAAGGCACCCTGGAGCCCGAACTCGCCTTCGAGCTCGCGGCCCGCAACGGGGTCGAGCTGCCGTATGCCGACACCGAGGAGCTGCGCACCGCGTACTCCTTCAGCGACCTGCAGTCCTTCCTGGACCTGTACTACGCGCTGATGGCCGTGCTGCGCACCGAGGACGACTTCGCCGACCTCGCCGACGCCTACCTGGCACGGGCCGCCGAGCAGGGCGTCCGGCACGCGGAGATCTTCTTCGACCCGCAGGCGCACACCGCGCGCGGGGTGCCGCTGGGTGTGGTGGTGGACGGTCTGACCCGGGCGCTGTCGCGCAGCGAGGAGCGGTACGGGATCAGCACCCGGCTGATCATGTGCTTCCTGCGGGACGAGTCCGCCGAGTCCGCGCTGGAGACCTTCGAGGCCGCCCGCCCGTACTTCGACCGGATCGCGGGCATCGGCCTGGACTCGGCCGAGGTCGGCAACCCGCCGGCGAAGTTCCGCGAGGTGTACCGCCGGGCCGCCGAGGCCGGACTGCGGCGTGTCGCCCACGCGGGCGAGGAGGGCCCGGCCTCGTACATCACCGAGGCGCTGGACGTCCTCGGCGTCGAACGGATCGACCACGGGCTGCGCTGCCTGGAGGACGGCGAACTGGTCGCCCGCCTGGTCCGCGAGCAGATCCCGCTGACCCTCTGTCCGCTGTCCAACGTCCGCCTGCGCTGCATCGACACGATCAACGACCACCCGCTGCGCGAGATGCTGGAGGCCGGCCTGCTGGTCACCGTCAACTCCGACGACCCGGCGTACTTCGGCGGCTACGTCGAGGACAACTTCCGCGCCGTCCGCGAGGCCCTCGGGCTGGACCAGGAGACCCTGCGCCGGCTGGCCGCCAACTCCTTCCGCGCCTCCTTCATCGACGAGGGGCGGCGGGCCGAACTCCTGGCCGAGGTCGAGGCGTTCACCTTCGGCCCGGCGGCGGGCTGACGCGGGCGGATCGCCCGACACTCCCACCCGGGCGGGCCGGCCTGGCCGGCCTGTCCGGGTGACCACCCCGCCGCCGGAGCCCCCGGCCCAGCTGGGCCTGCGGCTACTCCGGCACGGCCGCCTTCACCGACCTCACGGGGCTGCCGAGGCAGCCCCGCGGTCCCGGACGTAGTGGAGCAGGGTGACGCCGTTGGTGAACCGGTGGGTCCCGGTCAGGGTGAGCGGGGTGGGGCGGTCGGTCGGGCGGAAGAACAGGGTGCCGCGGCCGAGCACGACCGGGTGGACGTAGAGGCGGAACTCGTCGATCAGGTCCTGGTCGAGGAAGGACGAGGCCAGGTTCGCGCCGCTGAGCGAGAGGTCACCGCCCGGGCCTTCGGTGAGGGCGGTGACCGACTCCGGGGTGACCTCGCGGACCACCGTGGTGTTCCAGTCGGCGTGGTCGAGGGTGCGGGAGAAGACGATCTTCGGCATCGCGCGCCAGATGCCCGCGAACTCGATCATCGGGCCGTCGGCGGCCGGGTCCCGGTCGGCGGTCGGCCAGTACGAGGCCATCAGCTCGTGCGTCACCCGGCCGGAGACGAAACCACCCATCCGGGCGAGTTCCCGGTTGAAGTGGGTGTGCACCTCGTCGTCGACCAGGTGCCAGGAGAGGTCGTGGTCCGGGCCCTCGAAGTAGCCGTCCACCGAGAGGGAGACGAAGAGGACGATCCTGCGTCGCATGAAGCCCCCACGAGGAGGAGTGGTCCGGTGGCCCTCCCGCTCCGGACGGGGGCGGGAGGGCGGCGGACCGGATCAGATCAGGGTGCTCCAGTAGTACCAGAACCGGTTGAGGATCAGCAGCGCGATCACCGCGTACCACAGCGCCGGAACGGCCCAGTGGTAGCGGGCCGCCTCCCGGACGACCACGCGCAGGCGCGGGCCCACGGGGATCACGCCGCTGCGCAGGTTGTGCAGCGTGGTGTACCAGAACAGCGGGACCACCGCTGCCCACACCACCATGCAGTACGGGCAGAGCGCGCCGATCCGGTAGAGCGCCTGGTACATCAGCCAGGTCACGAAGCCGACCCCGAAGACCGTCCCGGCCTGCAGGCCGAGCCAGAACCAGCGCCGGTACGTCGCACCCGCGAGCAGCCCGGCACCCACCGCGATGACGACCCCGAAGGCCACCAGCCCGATCAGCGAGTTGGGGAAGCCGAAGGCCTCGGCCTGCGCGCTGCGCATGATCGAGCCGCAGCTGATGATCGGATTGATGTTGCAGTTGGGGACGTACGACGGGTCCTTCAGCAGCCGGATCTTGTCCAGGGTGAGGACCGCCGAGGCGAACAGGCCGACCGCGCCGCCGATCAGCAGCAGCCAGGCGAACGGGCGGCTCGCGCCGTGGGCCGTTCCGACGGCAGCGGCCGGGGAGGGGGCCGTCACCCGGTCACCTGCTTGACCAGCGCGGTGAACTGCTCGGGCGAGGCCGCCTTGCCGTCGGTGAGGACGTCCAGCTTCCGGCCGTCCAGCTTGACCGTCGGGGTGCCGGTGACGTCGCTCCTGTCGAACTCCTCGTTGACCTTGGCCGCCCACGGCGCGTAGGTGCCCTCCTGGACGGCCTTGACGAAGGCGTCCGTCTTCAGACCGGGCACCCGGCCGGCCAGGTCCAGGACGTGGTTGACGTCGCCGAAGGCGTCGCTGCGCTCGTCCGGCTGGTTGGCGTAGAGCACGTCGTGGAACTGCTTGAACTTGTCCACGCCCTCGTTCAGGGCGGCGCCAGCGGCGGCCAGCGCGGTGCGCGAGCCCTTCCCGCCGAGGTTCTTGTCCAGGAACGTCGCCAGGTGGTACTCGATCTTGTACGTGCCCGCGTCGGCGAGCTGCTGGATGGTCGTGCCGGTGGTGGTCTCCAACTGCTCGCAGAACGGGCAGCGGAAGTCCTCGTAGATCGACAGTGTGTGCGGGGCGTCGGCCTTGCCGTAGGAGATCACCGTGCCGCCGTCGCCAGTCGCGTTCGCCGGAACGACCACCGGGCCGCTCGCGGCGGCGTCCGAACCGGAGCCGGAGGAGCCGCCGACGGCGAAGGCCACGCCCGCCGCGAGGGCCAGCACCGCGGCGGAGGCGACGCCGACCACCACCCGGCGGCGGATCCGGTCGGAGCGCTCGGCCTGGGCGCGGGCGCTGCGCATGCGGTCGGTGGCGGAGGTCTTCTGGTCGGTCTTGCGGGTGTTGCTCATGGGGTGTCGTCCTGTGCTCTCGGGCGTGCGGGGGTGCGGGCGCGGCCGGTCGGGGCCTGCGCGGGGAGAGACGGCCGGGTGAGCGAGCGGGCTCGGGGCGAGCGGGGAAGCCCGGGGCGAGCAAGGAAGCTCGGGTCGAGCGAAGGGCTCAGACGGCCAGGGCGAACACCGGCGGACCGCGCCGGACGGCCGGACGGACGACGACGTCCTCGGCGGGGACCAGCACGCGGCTGGCCGGGGGGAACGGCATCCGCGCCACCGGACGGGCCGGGACGGGCGCGGTGAGCAGCAGCAGCCGGCGGGCGGCGGCCGGGAGGTGGCGGTGCAGGAACTCGCCCAGCATCCGGACCGCCCGGGCGAGGCCGGACAACGCGGCGTCCGCGCGGCGCAGCCAGTACGCGCCGACCAGCGCGATCACCGCGTGCAACAGCAGGAGCAGCAGCACGCCGGTCTGCTGGGAGACGCCGTGGCCGAGCAGGAAACCGCCCAGCGAACCGCCGCCGCACAGCAGCGGCTGCAGGCCGTGCCCGGCGCCGGGCGGCAGGGAGGGACAGGCGGTCTGGGCGACGTCGAACAGCGCGCCGGCGCCCAGCTGCAGGGGCAGGAACACCGCGGCGATCGTCGGGTAACCGCGCTCGCGGCCCGCCAGGGCGAAGGCCACCGCGAAGACGGCGACCGAGGCGAGGAGCATCGGACCGACCGGCAGCGCGCGGCCGGTGACCAGCACCTGACCGAGCCCGGCGAGCAGCACGACCAGCGCGGCGAAGACCGCCGCGCGAAGCGTCCTGGTGACCGGGCCGATGTCCATGGCATCCGAGTCTGCCACAGGTTGAAAGTGGAACGGTCTGCTCGGCGGCGCTCTGTGAAGAGCCTCACCACCTGTGCTGAGCTGGGCTTATGTGTCTCTTACGGCTCCTGCGGCGGCTCGTCGGCGGCGCTCACCCGGGCCTCGACCAGCTCCCGGAAATGCTGCAGGTCCTCGCGGACCGTCCGCTCGATCGCCCCGGCCTGGGCGAAGCCGCGCGGCCCGCCGAACGCCTCGTGCACCGCCTCCGGGTCGTACTCCACCCGGATCTGCAGCCGGGTGTGCCGGGCGTCGAGCGGCAGCAGGGCGAACGCGCCGCGGAGCCGGAGGGAGTCCAGCGTCCGCCAGGCCATCACCCGGCCCCGGCCGCGGTCGGTGATCTCGGTGTCGACCGAGCGCTCGGCGCCGCCGACCGCCACCCCGAGGTGCGCCAGGTTCTGCCCGTGCGGATGGGCACTGCGGACGCCGTCGACGAACCGCGGGTAGTCGTGCACCCGGTGGAGCTGCTCCCAGGCGGCGAGGACGGGGGCGGCGATGTCGATCTGTTCCTCAAGGGTGCTCATGGCGGCGCGGCACCTCCCTCCGTTCCAGCCTGCGCTTCGGGGTGGGGGTGGGCAAAGGCGGCGGAGGCGGAGGGGCGGTTGCGGCAGCGGGCAGGGCGCGCGTCGGGCGGTGGGCTGGGGGAGACTGGGCGCATGCCGGAGCTGCCCGAGGTCGAGGCGCTGAGCGCCTTCCTGTCCGAGCGGCTGACCGGGCGTGTGATCGCCCGGGTGCAGCCGGTGGCGATCAGCGCGCTGAAGACGTACGACCCGCCGGTGACGGCGCTGGAGGGACGGACGGTCGGCGCGGTGGCCCGGCGCGGCAAGTTCCTGGACATCGAGGCCGACGGGCTGCACCTGGTGGTCCACCTGGCCCGGGCGGGCTGGCTGCGGTGGAAGGACAGCCTGCCCGCCGAGCCGCCGCGGCCCGGCCCGAAGAACCCGCTGGCGCTGCGGCTGCGCCTGGAGGGCGAGGCCGGTGACGGTTTCGACCTCACCGAGGCCGGGACGAAGAAGGGCCTCGTGGTCTACGTGGTGAAGGACCCGGCCGAGGTGCCGGGCGTGGCCAGGCTCGGCCCGGACCCGCTGGATCCGGGCTTCACCCTGGACGCCTTCGCCGCGCTGCTGCGGGACGACCGGCACCGGATCAAGGGCGTGCTGCGGGACCAGAGCGTGCTGGCGGGGGTGGGCAACGCCTACTCGGACGAGGTGCTGCACGCGGCCCGGATGTCGCCGTACAAGATCGCGGCCAGTCTGAGCGAGGAGGAGACGGCGCGGCTGTACGAGGCGCTCGGCAGCACGCTGCGCGAGGCGGTGGAGCGCTCGCGCGGGCTGGCGGCGGGGGACCTGAAGGCGGAGAAGAAGCTCGGGTTGCGGGTGCACGGCCGGACCGGCCAGCCGTGCCCGGTCTGCGGGGACACCGTACGGGAGGTGTCCTTCGCGGACTCCTCGCTGCAGTACTGCCCGACCTGCCAGACCGGGGGCAAGCCGCTGGCCGACCGGCGGATGTCGCGGCTGCTGAAGTGAACCCGGTGCCGGGCGGGTCGGTGTGCGGCCGTCCTGCCCGGCACCGGTTCGGCGGCTCAGCGCTTGATGGCGACGCCGCCCCAGTAGTACGCGGCCTTCGGGTCGGCCGGGGGCTCGCCGTCCGGGCGCCAGGCCAGGACCGGGGCGACGCCCGGCTCGACCAGCTCCCAGCCGTCGAAGAAGCGGACCACGTCGTCGTAGGAGCGCGGTACCAGGGTCATCCCGCCGGCCCGGGCGGCCTTGGCGACCTTGCCGACGGCCTCCGGGTCGAAGTCCGGGGTGGGGGTGGTGAGGGCGATGCAGCTGCCGGCGGGCAGGGCGTCGCGCAGCGCGGCGACCCGGCCCCACGGGTCGTCCTCGTCGGCGATCAGCATCAGTACGGCGATCATCAGCAGGCCGACCGGCTCGGTGAGGTCGAGGGTGGAGGTGAGCGCCGGGTCGGCGAACAGTTCCTCGGGCTTGCGCAGGTCGGCGTGGATGTAGGTGGTGCGGCTGGCCGGGCTGGAGACCATCAGCGCGCGGGCGTGGGCGAGCACGATCGGGTCGTTGTCGACGTAGACCACCCGGGTGCCGGGGCTGACGGCCTCGGCGATCTCGTGGGTGTTGGGCGAGGTGGGGATGCCGGTGCCGAGGTCGAGGAACTGACGGATGCCGTGTTCCCGGGCCAGGTGGCGGACGGCCCGGCCCTGGAAGGCGCGGTTGGCCTTGGCCATCTCCTTGACGCTCGGCACGGCCTGCTCGATGGCCTGCCCCATGGCGCGGTCCGGCGGAAAGTTGGTCTTGCCGCCCAGCCAGTAGTCGTACACGCGCGCGGAGTGCGGAGTGGTGGTGTCGACGCCGAAACGTTCCCACTGGCTCGGCTCGACGGCGTCGTCCTGCGGGCCCTGCTGGGGGAAGTTCTGACTTGTCGTCATGGCCACGTCCTCTGATGGCAGATCATCACACTGGGGAAGGCACAGCGTAGCGGCCCGGGCGGGAGGCCGAGCGTCCGGTCGGGGAAGACCGGCGGAAGAACCCGGGAAGCGGGGTGTGTGCGACCGTCCTTGGGCCGTCGGAGTGGTGATCGGGGCTGTAGGGGCTACCCCTGGGAGGGGCGGTGACGGCTGGGGGAAGCATTCAGAATGCTGTCAGATCGTCAGATTACTTCGCGAAGATTGCTGCTGGTCGCGGCCGGGATGTCCCTGCTGGGGGCGGCCGCCGGTTGCCGGAGCCCCTGGAACGGCGAGGAGAGTGGCGCCGAAGTGGGGGTCGCCGAGATCGCCCTTCCGGTGGCGCCGCCCGGGCCCGAGGGAGCGCCGGGCGCCGCACCGGCCGCGCCGTCGGCGGTGCCCTCGTCGACCGCTTCGCCCTCGATGACCCGCCCGTCGCCGTCCGCCTCCCCGTCGGCCGCTGCGCCGAGCGTGGTGCCCGTGCACAAGACGCTCACGGACGCGGAGAGCAAGCCGGTGTACGAGCTGGACGCGGCGCGGCGGGTGGTGGCGCTCACCATCGACGACGGGCCGGACCCCCGGCACACGCCCACCGTGCTGGCGCTGCTCCAGCAGCACGGGATCCGGGCGACCTTCTTCCTGATCGGCGAGAACGCGGTCGAGCACCCGGAGCTGGTGCGGGAGATCGCGGACCGAGGCCACCACATCGCCAACCACACCTGGACCCACCCGGACCTGCGGCACCTGTCCGAGACCAAGGTGAAGGACGAGTTGGAGCGCACCACGGACCTGCTGCACAGGACCACCGGCCGGCTGCCCACCTGGTTCCGCGCGCCGGGCGGGGACTGGTCCCCGGTCTCGCTCAAGGTGGCCACCGACCTCGGGATGCGCAACATGGGCTGGTCGGTGGACCCGAGGGACTGGGCCCGGCCGGGCACCTCGGTGATCACCGACCGGATCCTCAAGGACGTCCGGCCCGGGGCGATCGTGCTCAACCACGACGGCGGAGGGGACCGCTCGCAGACGGTGGCGGCGCTGAAGACGTACCTGCCGGTGCTCATCGACTCGGGGTACTCCTTCACGGCTCCGCCGAACTGAGCGACACGGATCGATGGGGAGTGACATGCGGGATGGACGGCAAGGTGGCGGCTTTTCGGTTCAAATCACTCGAAAGGGTGGATTGGAAGAACCGTTTCTGCGGATTTCTGGCTTCTAGGGTGGTCTCGCACCAATTCATCAGGTACCGCCCGGGTACCACCTGAAAGGCCCTCACCCATGCGTCTCCGCAACACCGTTCTCGCCGTCGCCAGCGCCGTCGCCCTCGTTCTCGCCGTTCCGATGTCCGCCAACGCCGCCACCGGCGACTTCCTCTACAAGGTCGGCCCCGGGGTCCCGGCCGGGATCGCCGACCCGGAGAGCGGCAAGTGCATCGACCTGTTCGGCGCGACGGAGAAGGCCCCGGCTTTCGCGCCGGAGAACTTCACCACCTCCACGGCCACGGTGTTCCTCGACTTCGGCTGCAACGGCGACACGTTCTACGTCATGAACCCCGGCAAGAAGCTGGGCGACCGGCTGAAGCTGCGTTCCGTCATCTTCTCCTGAGGCCGACGGACGGGCTGGACCTCCCGGGCGGGCGGTCCGGCGATCGGTAGGGACCGATCGCCGGGCCGCCCGTCTGTTGGGGCTCGTGGGGTGGCGGCGTAGCGTGGCAGGGAGGGGGTTGCCGTCCCGGCCGCGGAGGAGGAAGTCATGTCCGTACGGGAACCGGACGCGGTGAAGCAGGAGGCCTTCGCCGGACGGATGGTGCAGGTGCTGAACGACGCCTGCCTGGGATTCCTGACCAGCCTCGGCCACCAGACCGGGCTCTTCGACCTGATGGCCGGACTCGCGCCCTCGACCAGCGAGGAGATCGCGAGCACCGCCGGACTGAACGAGCGCTACGTGCGCGAGTGGCTGGGCGGCATGGTGGTCGGCGGCATCGTCGAGTACGACCCGGAACGGCGCACCTACGCGCTCCCGCCCGAGCACGCGGCGTCCCTGACCCGGGCGGCCGGGCCGGACAACCTGGGCGCCATGATGCAGTTCCTGTCGATGATCGGCGAGGTCGAGCAGGACCTGCTCGGCCACTTCCGCACCGGCGGCGGGATGCCGTACTCCGCCTACCCGCGCTTCCAGCGGCTGCAGGCCGAGGAGACCGCCCGGGTGTACGACCTGGCGCTGGTGGACGCGATCGTGTCGCTGGTGGACGGGCTGACCGAGCGGCTGCGGGCCGGGATCGACGTGGTGGACATCGGCACCGGGCAGGGCCACGCCATCACGGTGCTCGCCAAGGCGTTCCCCGCGAGCCGGTTCACGGGGATCGACATCTCCGCCGAGGGGATCGCCGCCGCCCGCGAATCGGCGGCCGAACTCGGCCTCCACAACGCCTGGTTCGAGGTCACCGACTCCGCAGAGCTGACCGGCAGGTACGACCTGGTCACCGCCTTCGACGTGATCCACGACCTGGCCCGCCCGACCCGGACGCTCGCCGCCGTCGCGGGCGCGCTGCGGCCCGACGGGGTCTTCCTGATGGGCGACATCGCGGCCAGCAGCAAGCTGGAGGAGAACGTCGAGCACCCGCTGGCGCCCGCGCTCTACACCTTCTCGACCTTCTACTGCATGACGGTCTCGCTCGGCGAGGGCGGCGAGGGCCTCGGGACGGTCTGGGGCGAGCAGACCGCGCGGCGGATGCTGGCGGAGGCCGGGTTCCGGTCGGTCGAGGCGAAGCGGGTCGAGGGGGACATCCTGAACCTGTACTACGTGGCGCGGCCGGACGGGGCGGCTGCCTGAGGGGACGGTTCCCGGCCGGGGTGGCGAACGGCGGACGGGCGCGGTTTTCGGCCGGGGTGGCCCGGGCGCGGCGGCAGACGTACGTTCGAAGTGTCCGGCCCGTTCGCGGCGCGTCGGCGCGTGCGCGCCCGGCGGCCCGGTCCGTGCAGCCCTGGGCGGAGTGAAGGAGGGCACGGGATGACCGGCAACGGCTACGCACACCCCGAGGCGCTGGTCGGCACCGACTGGCTGGCCCACCACCTGGACGACGGGACGATCCGGGTCGTCGAGGTGGACGAGGACACCACCGCCTACGACCGGGACCACATTCCCGGCGCGGTCGGCTGGAACTGGACCACCGACCTGCACAGCCGGGTCGGCCGCGACTACGCCGACCGCGACGGCGTCCAGCACCTGCTACGGGCGGCCGGGGTCGAGGACGACACCACCGTGGTGCTGTACGGCGGCAACAACAACTGGTTCGCCGCGTACGCCTACTGGCTCTTGCGGCTGCGCGGTTTCGGGCCGGTGCGGCTGTTGGACGGCGGGCGCAAGAAGTGGGAGCTGGAGGGCCGCGAGCTCACCGGCGAGGTGATGGACTACCAGCACACCGGCTACCGGCTGACCGGGCCCGAGCGGCCGGAGCTGCGGGCGCTGCGGGACGAGGTGCTGGCCAAGGCCGAGGTGTTCGCCAAGCCAGGGGCGGACGCGGTCCTGGTGGACGTCCGCTCACCGGCCGAGTTCCGGGGCGAGCTGATCGCGCCGCCGCACCTGCCGCAGGAGCAGGCACAGGTGCCCGGGCACATCCCGGGCGCGGTCAACATCCCCTGGTCGCAGGCGGCCAACGATGACGGTTCGTTCCGGTCGGCGGAGGAGCTGCGGGCACTGTACGCGGGCAAGGGCGTGGAGACGGAGCGCGAGGTGATCGCCTACTGCCGGATCGGCGAGCGGTCGGCGCACACCTGGTTCGCGCTCACCGAGCTGCTCGGCTACCCGCACGTGAAGAACTACGACGGCTCGTGGACGGAGTACGGCTCGCTGGTGCGGGCTCCGGTGACGCTCGGGGCCTGAGTGGTGAGAGTGGCCTGAGCGGCAGGAGTGACAAGTGGGGTGAGGTGACGGCGTCGCGGCATTGCTGCGACGGTGTCATTTCGGCGCGTTTCTTTTCATGAACATCTCACAATGGGGGAGTGGAGCGGGGACCACCGGGACAAGGATCGATCCAACCCATCGTTCCGGTGATCCCTGGAGGACCACGTGCGCAAGAGGCTGATCGTCTCTGCTGCCAGTGCCCTGAGCCTGTTCCTGGCCGTCCCCGCCTCGGCATCCGACTTCCAACCCGGCGCGGCCGGGACGGGCGACTCCTACTACCCGACCTACGGCAACGGCGGATACAACGTCTCGCACTACGACATCCGGCTGAAGTACCAGCCCGCCACCGACGAACTCGAAGGCACCACCACCATCCTGGCCACCGCCACCCAGGACCTCTCCCGGTTCAACCTCGACTTCGCGCTGAACGTCTCGGAGGTCCGGGTCAACGGGCGGCCCGCGACCTTCACCACCAGCGGAGAGCAGGAGCTGGAGGTCACCCCCGCCCGGCCGCTCGCCAAGGGCAGCCAGGCCACCGTGGTGGTCCGCTACAAGGGCGTGCCCTCCACTGTGAAGAAGTACGGCTTCACCGCCTGGCTGCGCACGCCGGACGGCGCGGTGGCGGCCGGCGAGCCCGAGTCGGCCTGGTGGTGGTTCCCGAGCAACGACCACCCGAGCGACAAGGCCACCTTCGACGTCTCGGTGCTGGTGCCGGACGGCAACCAGGTGATCAGCAACGGCCTCCTGACCGGCACCTCCTCCCAGGCCGGGTGGACCCGCTACAGCTGGCGCGAGACCAAGCCCCAGGCGACATATCTGGCCACGCTCGCGGTCGGCAAGTTCGACGTCACGACGGACACCACGCCGAGCGGGCTGCCGGTCTACAACGCGTACAGCAAGGACCTCGGCGACAACGCGGACGCGGCCAAGGCGAGCGTCGAGCGCACCGGCGAACTCGTCGACTGGCTGAGCGGCTACTTCGGCGACTACCCGTTCAGCTCGGTCGGCGGCTACGTCCCCAACGTCCCGACCGGCTTCGCGCTGGAGACCCAGACCCGGGTCTTCTACAGCCCCCGGATGTTCGCGAAGGGCTCCAACACCTCGGTGGTCGTCCACGAGCTGGCCCACCAGTGGTACGGCGACAGCGTCTCGCTCTCGCGCTGGAGCGACATCTGGCTGAACGAGGGCTTCGCCCGGTACTCGCAGTTCCTCTGGTCCGAGCACGAGAACGAGGGCACCGCGCAGGAACTGGCCGACTACGTCTACGCCTCCCACCCGGCCGCCGACCCGTTCTGGACCGTCAAGCCGGGCGACCCGGGTGCCGACGACCAGTTCTCGGGCGCCGTGTACGACCGGGGCGCGGTCGCCATCCAGGCGCTGCGCAACACCGTCGGGGACGAGAAGTTCTTCCGGATCCTCAAGGGCTGGCCCACCGAGCGCCGCTACGGCAACGCCACCATCCCGGAATTCCAGGCGTACGCGGAGAAGATCTCCGGCAAGAAGCTCGGCGACCTCTTCCAGACCTGGCTCTTCACCGCCGCGAAGCCGGCCGCCGGGCCGGTGCCGGCGGGGGCCGCGGCGGCCGCCTCGCTGGCGCCGGGCGCGGGCCAGGCCGACGAGCAGCTGCCGGCGGAGCCGAAGTCCTGGAAGAAGATCCAGGAGACCAACTCCCTGCACGACGCGCGGCACTGACCCGCGGCATTGACCCGCGGCACTGACGCCCCGGTCGTGACGCCGGGTCGGGCCAGGTGAGGTGAGGTGACGGGCGGGGCCCGGGTGTCCGCTCGAGCGCGAGCGGGCGGCCGGGCTACGCCGTTGCGGGACCGTCCGCCGCTGCTCCCCGGCCGTCCGCCGCCAGTAGCTCGGTGAGGCGGCGGACGGCGAAGGGTATGAGATCCCGGACCGGGACCAGCCGGCAGGGCGCGGCACCCACCAGCACCTCGCGGATGCCCGCCTGCTCCTCGAACTCCCGGCCCACGAGCGGGAAGTGGGTGTCATTGTCGTCGCCCACGTCCGGCGCCTCGACCCAGACCCGCTCGCCCTGGATCGCCATCGGGAAGCGCCGGAGCTTGAGCCGCCGGTTCGGCGCGAAAGTCTCGGCGTAGTGCAGGAAGGTGTTGCGGTTGTGCCCCACGCCGACCAGCAGCACATGGCCGCCGAGGTCGTGCAGCGCGCCGAACGGCGACTCCCGGCCGATGGCGAAGCCGAGCGAGCGGCGGGTGGTGACCTCCCGGGCGTGCGCCCCCACGGCGGCGACCGAGGCCTGCGGGTGCGTGCTGCGCAGGCTCTCCGGCAGGGCGCGCAGGGCCTCCGCCACCGCCCCCATGGGGGAGGGGAGATCGGGCCGGAACAGCGGGACGGCGGCCCGGAGTTCGGCGACCTCGGGGGTGGGCGGCCCGGGGTGCCCGGGGGCCGGGTCGCTGACCGTGGCGGTCGTGAAGGTGGGCACCGCGACGGTGCCGGACGGCCCCACCGCCTCGCGCAGGCTGGCCACCACGGCCGCCGCGCCGCCCTCGACCCGGCCGAGGCTGGAGAGCGAGGAGTGCACGATCAGCGCCATGCCCTCGCGGACGCCCACCCGGCGCCAGCCCGCCACGAGGTCGGCGGTGGTGAGTGGCGTGGTGAGCGGGATGGTGCCCGGTGCGGTCATGGTGCCCCCTGGTGATGCCGGTGTCGGTTCCGGAGCTGCGGGATGTGGTGCCGGTGCGGGTGCGGCGGTGATGCATCGACGGTGTGGTGGTGGTCCGATCGTTCGGGGCCGACCATAGCGGGTGCCACTGACAACCGGTCAGGAAGGGGCCGGGCCCCGGCTCATCGGGTGTCCGCCTCGGCGAGGGCCCGGGCCTCCTGCTCGGGGGTGAAGCCGTGGCCGAGCGGCGGTTCGCCGCGGCCGCGGTCCCAAGCGAGCACGTCGGCGACGGTGACGGCGAGCGGGGTCGCGGGCAGTCCGGCGGCGCGGGCCCGGGCGGGGTTGCGCCGCCGGCCGGGCCAGAGCGGCTCGGCCCGGACCAGCGGGAAGAACGGCGGCGGGGCGGTCTCCGGCGGCACCGGGACGACCTCCACTTCGGTGCCCGCGACCTCGGCGCAGACGGCGATCAGCCCGCCCAGGGTGGTCGGCTCGGCCGGGCCGACCGCGTGGAAGGCGCCCGGTCGGTCGTCCCGGAGCAGCCGGAGCACCAGCCGGGCGAGGTCGCGCACGTCGACCACCTGGACCGGCTGCTCCGGGCGGCCGGGCAGGGCGATCCGGCCGCCGCGCGCCGCCCGGCGCGCCCAGTAGGTGAGCCCGCGGTTCTCGTCGTGGGGGGGGGGGAACGGTTTTAGGAAGAAAAGGGGGGACCAAGTGCTATAGAAGGGGGGGGTGGGGTTCTTGCCGGAAGCACTGGGCCCTACGTGAGGTCCCTTGTTGT
>NZ_JBVISA010000054.1:23886-37806 GCF_055575755.1 Kitasatospora sp. NPDC034035
GTCGACAACTTGGACCGGCTGCTTTGGGCGGCGGGGCGGGGCGATCCGGCGGCCGCACGCCGCCCGACGCACCCGGTAGGGGAGCAAGTGGTTCTTGTTTGGTGGCCCGGCCACCTTGCCGGGCCGCACGATGGTCGCCCGGTCGCCGTAGCGGGCGGTGACGTCGTCCTCGCAGGCGACCTTGAGCCGGCCGTAGGTCTCCTCGGTGAGCTGCTCCGCCTCGCACAGCGGGGCGCGGAGCGGGGCGGACTCGTCCGAGCCGGGGGCGAGGCCGTCCCGCCGGTACACCGCGTGGCTGGAGATGCAGAGGTAACGGCCGACCCGGTCGCCGAGGACGGCCATGGCCTGGTCGACCTGGTGCGGGCGGTAGCCACTGACGTCCACCACGGCGTCCCAGCGGCCGTCCCGCAGGGCGGTGAGGTCGCCGGTGTCGCGGTCGCCGATCAGCCGGCGGGCGTCGGGGAAGAGGCCGGGGCTGGTCCGGCCGCGGTTGAACAGGGTGACCTCGGCGCCGGATCGCAGGGCGTCGTCGACGATCGTGCGGCCGACGAAGGAGGTGCCACCGAGGACGAGGATCCGCATGGGGCCCAGGGTAGGACCCGGTGTCAACCGAGCTGACTGGGCGTCGGGTGGCCCGTGAGCTTCGGGTAGTCGGTGAGACCGGTCGCCGTCCGGCCGTAGAGGTGGGTCGGGTCGACGGGGGTGAGCGGGGCGTGGGCGGCGAACCGTTCCGGCAGGTCGGGGTTGGCGATGAAGGCGCGGCCGTAGGAGACCAGGTCGGCCAGCCCGGCGGCCAGGACCGCCTCGCCGCGTTCGCGGTCGGTGGCGGCGCGGTTCTCGCCGACATTGGCGATCAGCGGGCCGGACCAGCGGGGGCGCAGGTCGGCCAGGGCCGGGTAGTCGTCGTTGTCGGTGAGGTGGAGGTAGGCCAGGCCGAGGCCGTCGAGTTCGGCGATCAGCGCCCGGTAGACCGGTGCCGGGTCGGCCTCGTGCATGCCGAACTGCGGGTTGCCGGGGGACAGTCGCAGGCCGAGGCGGTCGGGGCCGATCGCGTCGGCGACGGCGGTGACGAGTTCGATCGGGAAGCGCAGGCGGTCGGCGAGGGTGTGGGGGCCGTACTCGTCGGTGCGCAGGTTGGTGTTGTCGGCCAGGAACTGGTGGATCAGGTAGGAGTTGGCGCCGTGCAGTTCGACGGCGCCGAAGCCGGCGGCGAGTGCGTTGCGGGCGGCGCCGACGTGGTCGGCGATCGCCTGGCGGATCTCCTCGCGGGTCATCTCGCGCGGGGTGACGGCTTCGGCCTTGCCGCCGTCCCTGACGTGCACCGGGCCGGGTGCGGGGACGGCGGAGGGGCCGGCCGGCAGGTCGCCGAGCAGCCGGTTGAGCGGGTGTCCCTGGCGGCCGCCGTGCATCAGCTGGGCGACGATCCGCCCGCCGGCCGCCTGCACGGCCTCGGTGACCGCGCGCCAGCCGGCCACGTGCGCGGGCGTCTCCAGGCCCGGGAGGTACCAGCCGGACTGGCCGCGGCTGCTGGGCCAGATGCCCTCGGTGACGATCAGGCCGGCGCTCGCGCGCTGGGCGTAGTACTCGGCGACGACGGGCAGTGGCGTACCGTCCTCGGCGGCCCGGTAGCGCGTCATCGGGGCCATGACGACGCGGTTGGGGAGGTCGAGTGAGCCGAGGCGGTACGGGCCGAGCAGGGATTCCGTGGTGGTGGTCATGCCGGTACGGTAGAACTTGACATCAATGTCAGGTTCAAGCGCCGGTGGCCCCTTCGGTGGTTGCCGGGGTCGCGAGGGTTGCGGCTGCGGCGCTCGCCTCGGTGAGGATCAACTCCTCCATGCCGTAAAGGAAGTGCTCCATCGCGGGGCGCGGCAGCACGGAGGGGTTCGCGGTCATGGCGAGGCTGAGCGCCTCGGGGGACTGCAGGGCGTCCAGGGCGTAGGTCAGGCCGGGGCGCGGCTCGAACTCGACCGGCCAGGTGAGGGTGGTCCGGTCGTCGCCGGGGTCGGCGGTGGCGGGGAGCAGCTCGCGGGTGTCGTTGAAGACGCAGGACCGGTCGGCGAGTTCGACGCCCTCGGCGGTCAGCCGCGCGATCTCGGCGGCCAGCGCGTGCAGCGAGTCGTGCAGGTGCAGCAGCTGCTCCAGTGCGCCGCGCACGACGGGCAGCGGCAGCCCGGGGTCCAGTGGCGCGGCGGTGGTGGTGTTGTAGCGCGGCGCGTCGGCCGGGGCCAGCCGGCGTACGGCGTCCCAGATGGCCTGTTGGCCCCAGGTGGCCGGGCCGGACCCGGCCCGTCCGGACGAGAAGACGATCTCCAGCAGTTGACGAGTGCTCACCGTGAGGCTCTCCGTAGTGCGGTGGTCATGACGTCGTGCCGGTGCGTTGGGAGCGCGGGGTGCTGCTGGGGAGAGTGTGGCGCACCGCCCGCCGCACGTCGAGGGTCCGGTGGGTCGGGGGTGGCCGGGTGGGACGGGGGACGGGGGTTCCATGGTTGTCTTGATATGAAGTATCTTGATGTC
This sequence comes from Kitasatospora sp. NPDC034035, assembly GCF_055575755.1. NCBI lineage: Bacteria > Bacillati > Actinomycetota > Actinomycetes > Kitasatosporales > Streptomycetaceae > Kitasatospora > Kitasatospora sp. NPDC034035. Next base: position 26,404 of record NZ_JBVISA010000054.1, read on the forward strand.
GAGATTGATGCCGATCGTGCGACGGGGGCCTGCCATGCGGGGGAACGGACTGATAGCGCAGCTGCGGAAGCCCCCGGGCGGGCGGGACGCGCGGATCATGCTGCTGGCGCAGTGCGTCGACCGGACCGGGACCGGCGTCTGGGCGGCGGCCTCGGTGCTCTACTTCACCTACGTGTGCGGGATGGACGCCCGGCAGCTCGGCCTGCTGCTGGGCGTCGGCGCGGTGGCGGGGATCGCCGGATCGCCGCTGGCCGGGCGGGCGGCCGAGCGGGTGCCGGTGCGGTGGCTGCTGATCGGGTGCCACCTGCTGCGGCTGGGGACGATGAGCCTGCTGCTGGTCGTCGACGACTTCGCCGCGCTGCTCCCCGTCGTCGCCCTGACCTGCCTCGCCGAGCGGGCCGCCAAGACCCTGGAGATGCTGTTCGCCACCCGGATCGCGGGCGAGCGGCGCGCCACGTACCAGGCGCTGTTCCGCAGCGTGGCCAACGCCGGGTACGCGGTCGGCGCGGGCATCTCGGCGATCGGCCTCGCCGTGGGCACCACCGCCGCCTACCGCACGCTGATCGTGGCCAACGGGCTCTCCTTCGTCCTGGCCGCCGTCCTCGTCTGGCGTACCCGGGAACCGGCCGGGCGCGGCCTGGTCGCGGCGGCCTCCGGGGCGGAGCCCGCCGCCGACCCGATCGCCGCGCCGAGCCCCTGGCGCGACCGCGGCTACCTGCTGTTCGTCCTGCTGGACATGCCGATGAACCTGGACGACTCGATCCTCAACGTCGGCCTGCCGCTCTGGCTCGTCCACCACACCGGCGCGCCGCACGCCGTCGTCCCGGTCTTCCTGGTCCTCAACACGGTGCTCGTGGTGCTGCTGCAACTGCGCGTCTCGGCACTGGCGGAGGGCCCGCGCGGGGCGGCCGCGGCGGTGGGCTGGTACGGGGCGACGCTGTTCGCCGGCTGTCTGTTGATCGCGCTCGCCACCGGCGCAGGGCCATGGACGGCCTCGCTCGCGTTGCTGGCCGCGGCGATGCTGGTCACCCTGGCGGAGCTGATGCGGTCGGTGAGCTCCTGGGAGCTGGCGGTCGTCCTGGCGCCGCCGGGTGCCCAGGCCTCGTACCTGGGGGTGGCCGGGATGTCCCAGTCGGTACAGAAGTCGGTGGGCCCGCTGCTGCTGACCGGGGTGGTGATGGCGGCCGGACCGGCCGGCTGGCTGGGCCTCGGCGCGGCGAGCGTCGGCCTCGGCGCGCTCCAGCGCCGGGCCAGCCTGCGCCGACTGGCCGCCCTGACCGGCCCGGCGGCGCCCGAGGCTCCGGCGGCGACCAAGGTTTCGGCGGCCGAGCCGTCGAAGCGGGCGGGCGCGGCGGTCGGCTGAGTCGGTGGACGCCGCCGGGCCGGTCAGCGGGCGCCCGGGGCGTTGGCGGCGGTGACGTATAGGCCCGGGGTGCGCGGGACTGATCAACGGGCTGAGCTTTGATCACCGGGGACGTTCGAAAATGCTCAACCGTGGCCCCTGGGGTCGGCGGGGTCCGATGGCCGGATCGTGCCTGGTTCTGCCGGATTTGAGTGGCTGTGAGCGGTCGCGGCAGGGCGCTTTGGAGGTCTTGACTTCCCCGAAGTGCTCTGCAACCCTTTGCTCGAAGTTGAGCGATAATGGTCAGAGTGAATCAAAATCGACCCAGTCTCGATACAGCCTCGCGCGCACACGGCCCCGGTCCGTCGTGACTCGTGCCGGCGCGTCGCGCTCGGGCTCCGTTCCCCCACGGCAGCACCGATAGGTGCCCCGCAAAGGAGTACCCGTGTCCCTTCCCCCACCCCGAAGGCTCGCCGTCGCACTGACAGCCGCAGCCGCGCTGCTGGCCCCCGCCGTCCTTCCGGCCGGAGCCGGGGCCGCGGCCTCGGCCGATGCCTCCGCGACCGCGACCGCGACCTACACGGTGAGCGTCGGAGCGCCGACCCCCTACCCGCACCCGACCGACACCCCGGCCGTCCCGTACGTCGACAAGGACGGCACCTTCTACTTCCAGCAGTCGGCCGCGCTCTACGGCAAGAACGACCCGCGCTACTGGGACTTCTTCACCGGGAGCGACTTCGACACCGCCACCCGCTCCGGTGCCATCAGCGACGCCGTGAACCCGGCCGACGCCACCGACCGGAACAACGACACGACCGCGCGCTGCAACAACAGCCCCACGGGCCGCGAGGCGACGTTCGCCGGCGGCACCAGCGGGTACGCGCAGAAGAACTACTGCGACCTGTCCGGGGTCTGGGTCGATCCCGACACCGGTGACTGGTACGGGCTGGTGCACAACGAGTTCACCCCGCAGCCGTTCGGCGACGGACTCCACTACGACGCGATCGACTACGCGGTCTCCACCGACCAGGGTCGGACCTGGAGCATCAGGGACCACGCCATCACCTCGCCGTACAGCACGAAGCGGGGCGACACCGCCCAGTTCCCGAACCAGACGTACTCCTACGGCGACGGCGACCAGCGGCTGCTCGTGGATGCCGCGTCCGGGTACTTCTACGTGTTCTACGGCTCGCGCGTCGTGGACAAGAGCGGCGGCTGGAAGGCCTTCCACGAGCACGTCGCCCGCGCGCCGATCTCCGCCAAGATGGCCCCCGGCTCCTGGCAGAAGTGGTACGACGGCGCCTGGTCCCAGCCCGGCCGGGGCGGCCGGGAGAGCAACATGGTGCCGGCCGACTCCGCGAACCCCGCCGGCTACACCCCGGTGGCGGGGGAGTACGACCCGGCCACCACGGGGACCGCGGACCAGCAGGTCGCGGCCGGGAAGATGCCCCCGACCTCGCCCCTGTTCGTCATGGACGTGACCTACGACGCCCATCTCGGGCTGTACATCGGCGAGCCGCAGGCCGTCGACCAGAGCGGCAACGCGCCCCAGCGCTACTACGCCACCGCGGACCTCTCCACCCAGAAGTGGGTCCCGATCGGCGACAGCGGGAGCTACCACACCGCCTCCTGGTACCGCTGGTTCCTCGACGGCGCCAATCGCACCGGCTCCGCGATCGTCGGCCGCACCTTCCGCACCTACTGCGCGTTCGGGTGCTCCGGCGGCGCGTCCGGCGAGTACGTGAACGTCACCATCGACTCCTCGACGCCCGCGACGCCTCCTGTCGACGTGAGCAGGACGTACCGGATCGCCAACGGCGACGGCCGGGTGCTCGCCCAGCTCGCCGGGGGCTCGGCCACCACCTCGGTGGCGGCGCCGACCGGCTCCGCTCGGGAGTCCTGGGCCTTCGCCGCCAACGGTGACGGCTCCTACCGGATCGCCAACTCCGCCACCGGGCAGCTGCTCGGCGTCGATTCCTCGGCGGTCGGCGGCCGCGCCTGGGGCGCCCGCCCCACCACCGGTCCGGCTCCGGCGGGCGGGCCGACCGTCGGTCAGCAGTGGTTCCTCCTTCCCGGTACGGCGGCCGACGGCACGAGGACCGGTTCGCTGCGGATCGTGAACCGTTACAGCGGCCTCGCGCTCGGCCTGTCCGCGAACGCCGGCCGGCTCACCGAGACCACCCCGGCCCGGAGTTGGACGGACACCACCGGAAGTACCGTGGGCGGCGCGCGGACCGCGGCCGAGCAGACCCTGACGCTCACGCCCGACGGAGCGGCCGCACTCGACGGTCCCCGCACGGTGGTGGCCTCGGGCAAGGCGCTGGACGATCCCGGCCACTCCACCGGCCAGGGCACCCAGCTCGTCACCTGGACCCCCAACGGCGGCGCGAACCAGAGCTGGGTCTTCACCCGGCAGCCCGACGGCAGCTACCGGATCGCGAACGCCGAGTCGAAGCTGTGCATGGACGTCAGCGGCGGCTCGACCTCGGCCGGCGCCCAGGTGATCCAGTGGGCCTGCACCGGCGGCGCCAACCAGCGGTGGATCGCCACCCCGGTGGCGGGCGGCTACACGCTCGCCTCGCAGCGGAGCGGGCTGCTGCTCACCACCGCGTCGAAGAGCGTCGGCGCGCCGGTCACCCAGCAGCCCGACACCGGCTCCGCCCTCCAGCACTGGGTCATCGGCTGAGCTGACCGGACCGTGACGGCCGTCAGGCCGTGACGCGCAGGGCCCGCGGAGGCGCTCCGCGGGCCCTGCGCGTACGTGGCGCGTGCCGATGGGGTATTGATTCGGTCGGGAGTCGAACGATGCTCGGGGTCGAACTGTGGCGGGGAGTCGAACTATGGCTGACCCGTGGGCTGCCGGGCCGGCTCAGTCGCGGCTCATCGCTCGCGTCGGGTCCTGGTAGACGGCGTCGAGGGCGAGCAGGGCGGCTCCGCGCATGGTGCCGGTCAGGCCGATCCGGGACAGGAGGATCTCGGAGCCGCCCGAGTCCGGTGCCATCACGCGCTCGCGGACCTGGTCGGTCACGCTGTCGATCAGGTACTCGCCGAAGAACGCGAAGTGGCCGCCGAGCACGACCAGTCGGGGGTTGAGGATGTCGGCGAGGAGCGCGATGCCGGGGGCGAGGTTGTCGGCGATGCGCCGCAGCGCGTCCAGTGTGCGGGCGTCCCCGGCCCGCGCGCGGTCGCGCAGTTCGGTGAGGCGCCGTTCCAGGTCCACCATCGGGTCCCAGACCATGTCGCCGGGGTCGGCGGCGTAGCGCAGCAGGGCCCCGCGGCCCACGGTGGTCTCCCAGCAGCCGCGCCGCCCGCAGGTGCAGAGCCGGTCGGAGGGCACCAGCTGGAGGTGGCCGACCTCGCCCGCGTAGCCGCCCGTGCCGCGCAGGAGCTGTCCGCCCGCGATGATGCCGACGCCGACGCCGGTCTGGCCGGTGACGTAGACGAGGTCGCGGACGTCGTCGGCGGACGCCCGGACGTACTCGGCCAGGGCGCCGAGCTTGGCGTCGTTCTCCAGGTGCAGCTCCGGGGCGGTGGGGCCGAGCCGCTCGCGCAGGCCGGCGATCGCCGGCACGTCGCTCCAGCCGATGTTGGAGGCGTAGGTGACGGTGCCGGTGGCGAGCCTGACGGTGCCCGGCGTCGCCAGCGTCACCCCGACGATGTGCCCGCCGTCGCGGCGGAGCCGGTCGATGCCCCGGGTGATCAGCTGGGCGGTGGTGTCGAGGACGGCGCCGGGGCCGGCGGCCCGTACGTCGAACGGGATCCGTTCCTCGGCGGTCACCTCGCCCTTGAGGTTGAGGGCGAGCAGGCCGACGTAGTCCACGTTGATCTCGGCGCCGATGCCGTGGACGCCGGTGCCGTCGATCTCCACGGCCTGTCCCGGCCGACCGACCGTGCCCCGGTCCCGTTCGGCCTCGCCCTCGCGGATCAGGCCGCCGTCGAGGAGTTCCGCGGTCAGGTTGGACACGGTCGCCTTGGGCAGGCCGGTGTCCTCGGCGATCCGGCTGCGGCTGCGCGGGCCGTCGTCGCGCAGGAGTCGCAGGACCATGCCCAGGTTGGCCCGCCGGGCGGAGGAGCGGTCGCGGGCGACGGCCGGTCCCGCCATCGCCAGGTTCCGTACGCCGGTGCCCTCCAGTGCTGAGCTGATTGCCCTCTCCTCTCGCGCGTCATCCCCGGGCCGGCCGTGCGGTGCTCCCCGACTCGTGGCGCGGGCTGCTGCGGCCGGTCCGCCACCGCTCTTGACTTTAGCAGGGTTAGTTCAAACAATAACCGAACGAATTACGCACCGCCCGGTCCCCCAACCGAGGAGACGCACGTGAAGGCCGGAACCACCACCCTCGCCGCGATAGCCGTCGTCACCGCATCGACCGTCCTGGTCGGCTGCTCGTCCAGTGGTGACCAGGGATCGACGGGCTCCGCCGGGGGGCCCGTGAAGCTGGAGCTCTGGGGCTGGGCCCCCGGATACGACCAGGTCGTGGAGGCGTTCAACCGGACCCACCCGGACATCCAGGTGACCTTCGGCAAGACCGCCTCCGGCTCCAAGGGCGGCTACACCAAGATGCTCACCGCCGCGAAGGCCGGCAACGCCCCCTGCCTGGCCCAGGTCGGCTACGAGACGCTGCCCAGCTTCGCCGCCGCCGGCGCCCTCACCGACATCACCAAGTACACCGCCGACGCCAAGGCGAAGTTCGCCGACTGGACCTGGAAGCAGGTCACCATCGGCGGGCAGACCTACGGCATCCCCGTGGACACCGCGCCGATGGCGCTGTACTACCGCAAGGACCTCTTCGCCAAGTACGGCATCACCACCCCGCCGGCCACCTGGGAGGAGTACGCGGCCGACGCCGCCACGGTGCACGCCGCCGACCCGACCGTCTACCTCGGCAACTTCGGCAACGACGCCTACAACTACGCCGGGCTCGCCTGGCAGGCGGGCGCCAAGTGGTTCGGCACCGGCAACGACACCTGGCAGGTGAGCCTCGCCGGCGAGGCCGGCACGAAGGTGGCCGGATTCTGGCAGGGCCTGCTGGACAGGAAGCTCCTCAAGGCCGATCCGAGCTACGACCCGTCGCTCTACGCCGACCTGACGGACGGCAAGGTCCTGACCGACGTCAACGCGGTCTGGAACGCCCCGACCCTCGCGAGCAGCGTCAAGAGCGGCGCCGGCCAGTGGGCGGTCGCCCCGATGCCGGTCTGGGACGCCGCCGACCCGGTCTACGGCAACGACGGCGGCTCGGCCACCGCCGTCCTCAAGGGCTGCGCCCACGCCAAGGAGGCCGCCGAGTTCGCCGCCTGGATGAGCACCGACCCCGACAGCGTCGGCACCCTGATCAAGGTCACCGGCATCTACCCGGCCGCGACCTCGGGCCTGACCAACCCCGCGCTCACCCAGCCCGACCCGTTCTACGGCGGCCAGGTGATCTTCGACGTCTTCAAGGCAGAGAGCGCCCACATCGCCACCGACTGGCAGTGGGGCCCCACCATGACGCAGACCTCCACCGACCTCGGCGACGGGCTCGGCAAGGCCGGCACCGGCGGCGCCACCCTGCCGAGCGTGCTCGCCGACGTGCAGCGCAAGACCGTGGCCGGCATGAAGCAGCAGGGTCTGGCCGTCTCCGGCTGACGCCCCGCCGACCGGACCCGCACCACCCCCACGGGTGCGGGTCCGGAATGACGGCTCCGCACCATCCGGTCAGACCGAGGAGAGGCAACACGCATGACCACCGCCCCCGCCGGGCGGACAGCACCGCAGGCCCCGCCGGAACGGCCGGCCCGGCCCGCCCGCCGCCCACGCGGCCGGGGCCGGACCGCCGCCCTGTTCCTGGCCCCCTTCCTGCTGCTGTTCACGGCCCTGTACCTGGCACCCATCGGCTACACCGTCCACCAGAGCCTGTACCGGATGCGCCGCTCCGGCCTCGGCCTCTCGGCACCCACGCAGGTGTTCGCCGGCCTCGGCAACTACACCACCGCGCTGGGCGACCCGGAGTTCCGCGCCTCGCTGCTGCGGGTGCTGCTGATCGGTGTCGTCCAGGTGCCGCTGATGCTGCTGCTGGCCCTGGTCCTGGCGCTCCTCCTGGACGCCAGGTCGACCATGTTCAAGCGGTTCTTCCGGCTGGCGTTCTTCCTGCCCTACGCCCTGCCCGGCGTGGTCGGCGCGATCATGTGGTCGTACCTGGTGGCCCCCGGACTCAGCCCGATCACCGCAGCCGCCGAACACCTCGGCCTCCACCTGAGCCTGACCTCCGACGCCATGCTCGGCCCGACCATCGGCAACATGCTGACCTGGGGGTGGACCGGCTACAACATGCTGATCATCTACTCCGCCCTGCAGTCCATCCCGGCGGAACTCGGCGAGGCCGCCGTCATGGACGGCTGCTCGGCCATCGGCATCGCCTGGCGCATCAAGGTGCCGATGATCCGCCCGGCCCTCGTGCTCACCACGGTGTTCTCCATCATCGGCACCGCCCAGCTCTACAACGAGCCGGCCATCCTGCACAACGTGGCGCCGAACCTGAGCAGCACCTACACCCCGATCTACGCCGCCTACAACGCCGTGGACGCCGACAACTTCACCATGGCCGCCACCGAGTCCGTCCTGCTCGCGCTGCTGGCGTTCGTGCTCTCCTTCGGCTTCCTCAAGCTCGTCCAGCGCCGCGGAGCCGCCCTGTGAGCACACCGTCCACCCCCCGCACGCACCCGCCGGCCTCCCGCTGGCTCGTCCTGGGCGTCCTGCTCATCGCCTCCGTCTACTTCCTGGCCCCCGTGTGGTGGCTGCTCGTCGCCTCGACGAAGACAAGCAGCGGCCTCTTCTCCGGGAACGGCTTCTGGTTCGGCGACTTCGCCCTCTTCGACAACCTCGGCCAGGTGTTCACCCGCCAGGACGGCATCTACTGGCAGTGGCTGGGCAACAGCGCCCTCTACGCGGTCGGCGGCGCGGGCATCAGCACCCTCTTCTCCGCCATGGCGGGCTACGCGCTGGCCAAGTACCGGTTCCGCGGGCGGGAACTCACCTTCAACGGTGTCCTCGCCGCCGTACTCGTCCCGCAGCCGCTGCTGGCCGTGCCGCTCTACCTGCTCTTCTCCCGGCTCCACCTGGTCAACACCCACTGGGCGGTCCTGCTGCCCAGCATGGTCAGCCCCTTCGGCGTCTACCTCGCCCGCGTCTACGCCGCCGCCTCCGTCCCCGACGAGATCATCGAGGCCGGACGGATCGACGGAGCCGGCGAACTGCGGATCTTCGCCACCATCGCGCTGCGGGTGATGTCCCCGGCGCTGGTCACCGTCTTCCTGTTCCAGTTCGTCTCCATCTGGACCAACTACCTGCTGCCCGTCCTGATGCTGGCCGACGACCACCTCCAGCCGGTCACCGTCGGCGTCGTCGGCTGGCAGGCCCAGCGGGCGCTCGGACCCGGCGCGCCGCCGCTGAACATCGTGATCACCGCGGCCATGGTCTCCGCCGTCCCGCTGGTCGTCCTCTTCCTGTCCCTGCAACGCTTCTGGCGCTCCGGCCTCACCGCCGGCAGCACCAAGTGAGGAGGCCTCGCGTGCCCGCGAGGTACCACCTGCGGTTCCAGCTCCACCCGACCCCGGACGCCGCCGAACGGGCCGCCGAACTGGCCGAGTTCTGCCGGGACGCCGGCGTCGACGAGGTCGTCCTCCTCCTCGGAGCGGAGGAGTTCCACGCCGGGCACCCCTACGGCGCCGCCGAGGACCGCTGGTACGACACCGCCTCCGCCGCGGCCACGGTCCTGCGGACGGCCGGGCTCGACGTCAGCCTCAACCCCTGGGTGACCGCCGGCCACGCGGACCGCGGCCGCGTCGACCGCCTGGGATTCGCGCCCATGGTCGGCCCGGACGGCACGGTGGCCACCGCGCAGGCGTCCTTCGCCTGCCCGCGCTTCCGCTCCTGGATCACCGCCCACTACGCCCGCTTCGCCGACCTGGACCTGCGAGTGCTGTGGCTGGAGGACGACTTCCGCTACCACAACCACGCCCCGCTGCCCTGGGGCGGCGGCTTCGAACCCCTGATGCTCGACCGGTTCGCCGACCTGGCGGGGGAGCGGGCGACCCGGGAACAGCTCGTCGCGGCCGTGACCGCCCCCGGCGCGCCCCACCCCTGGCGCGCACTCCTGCAACAGGTCTGGCGCACCGCCCAACTGGAGGTCGCCTCGGCGATCGCGGCGGCCGTCTCCGAGCGGTCCGGCGGCCGTACCGGGCTCGGCCTGATGAGTTCCGAGCCCGGCGTCCACGCCGTCGAGGGCCGCGACTGGCCCGCCCTCTTCGACGCGCTCGCCATCGACGGACAGGTCACCCACCGGCCCCACTTCGCCCGCTACGGCGACGCCCCGGGCCGCGAACTCAGCTTCTCCGTCTGGATGCTGGAGGTCCAACGGGCCCTGCGGCCGCCGTACGTGCGCAGCGAACCGGAGATCGAGAACTGGCCGCACACCGCGTGGTCCAAGTCCGACACCCAGACCTGGTCCGAACTGGTCACCGCCCAACTCGCCGGCTCGGACGCCCTGTTCCTCAACGTCCACCCGATGCAGTCCGGCCGCGCCCAGCGCTTCCCCCGCGTCGCCGAACTGCTGCGCCGCTCCCGGCCCGCGCTCGACCTCGTCGCCGAACGCGTCCCGGGCCGGCCGGTCACCCACGGCGTGGCGCTCCCGGTGCGCCAGGACGCCGCCGCCCGGGTGCGCACCGACCGGGGCGGCGACCTCGCCGACCTGGCCGTGGACCCGGGCCCGGCAGCGGACTTCCTGCTCCGCTACGGCGTCCCCGTCACCGCCGGGGACGCCCCGGTCCGCGTCCTGTTCGGCCGGCTCGCCCGGGCCTACGACGACGCCGAGCTCCGGCGGATGCTCACCGGCGGCCTGCTGCTGGACGGCACCGCCGCGCGCATCCTCTGCGCACGCGGATTCGGGCACCTGATCGGCGTCACCGTCGACGAACTCGCCCAGCGCGAGGGCGGCCGCGAGAGCGTTGCCCAGCCGGGCCCCTACGCGCTGGAGCGGGTGCTCCCGGTGCCGGGGGCCGGTGCGAGTCACGGTGCCTACCTCAGCGTCAACGCGCAGCCGGCGCTGGCCCGGCTGCGGCCGGCCGCGGACGCCGAGAGCTGGACCGAGGTCCTGACCCCGGACCACCAGGTGTGGGGCGCCGGCCGGTGCGTCGTCACCAACGAACTCGGGGGCCGCGTCGGCGTCCTGGCCGCCACCGCCGTCGAACTGCTGCCCTACGACGACGACGGCCAGCGGCTGCTGCACGCCATGGTCCGCTACCTGGAGGGCGACCGCCCCACCCTGCCACTGGTCAGCGGCGGCCCCCACCTGATCCCGCAGCTGGCCCGGACGGACGAGGGCTGGCGCCTCGCCGTGGCCAACGGCAGCGCGGACCCGGCCCGGGTCCGGGTGCACCTGCCCGGCGACCCCGTCCGCACCGAGACCACCCTGCTCCGCCCGCTGGCCGCTCCGGAGGGCGTCGCCGCCACCGCGACCGGCCGCACCGTCGACATCGACGGGGACCTGCCGCACCGCGGTTGGCTGCTCGTCGACTGGCGGTAGCGGCGGAGTACGTGCCGACGGCCTGTCGGACGGATGGCTCGGACGGCCTGATCAGACGGATGACTCAGACGGACGGTCAGACGGGCGGCTCAGACGGGCGGCTCAGACGGATGTCACCGTGCGGAACCTTTCCCCGCCGAGGATCCAGCGGCCGCGGCGCATGACGGCGACCAGGTCGAAGCTGTCGGAGTCGACCACGACGAGGTCGGCGAGCTTGCCTGCTTCGAGGGTGCCGATGGAGTCGCTCAGGCCGAGCAGCCGGGCCGGGGTGGCGGACAGCGACTCGACGGCCTGGCCGAGGGTCAGCTTCCCCAGGGTGAGCGCTCTTCGGAACACCCGGTCGAGGGTGAGGGTGGAGCCCGCGATGGAGCTGCCGTCCGGAAGCATCGCCACGCCGTCCTTGACTTCGACTTGGAGGGGGCCGAGGGGGTAGAGGCCGTCGCCCATGCCGGCGGCGCCCATGGCGTCGGTGATCAGGGCGACGCGGGCGGGGCCGGCGGTGCCGTA
>NZ_JBVISA010000055.1:0-35464 GCF_055575755.1 Kitasatospora sp. NPDC034035
GCAAATGTATGGACGAGCCACTCTCCCGCTCCTGCGCAAGCGCGTCCTACTCGCATGACGCTCCGTCACCGCATCACGAAAATCTTGACTGAACCCATCGACTGCCCGGCTTCGTCCTCGAAGACGAGCCAGGCCCCGCGGGCCGCCGCGGTGCTTTTACCCGCGGCCATGTCTCCTTCTTCCACAGCTCGACGGCCGCGTCGTCGCGCTCGATCGCCCGGCGGGCCGGCTGCTGCCAGGACCAACCGTGCCGCTTCAGCAACTGCCAGGTCCCCTCCACCGTGTAGCTCACGTGGAACAGGCGGCCGATCAACGTCTTCACCCGCGCGAGTGTCCACCGCTGGTCCGCCCACCCGTGGGCCAGCGGCTCACGCTCCAACTCCCGTTCCAGCCGGGTGATCTGGGCATCGGACAGCTTCGGACGACCGGGCGAGCCCTTCGAGGCGATTCCCGTTGCGCCGCCCTCGCGCCACTGCCGGCGCCAGCGCTCCACCGAGCGCACACTCACCCGCAGCGCGGCCGCGATGTCCCGGCTCTTCTCCCCGGTCTCGAAACGTTCCACCGCCTGATGCCGGATCCGCTCCCGCGCGGCTCTCTCCGCGTCGGTCAGACCGCCGCCCTGTGCATACCTCACAGCACATGACTACCGGGGCCAACCCTCCGCCGGCAGGCGAACGCTATTGCTTCACCCATCCGAGCGACATCACGGATTCAACTTCAGTACTTGCAGAGGGAGTGAACTGGGGTGCGCCACTCTCTGCAACGAGAGTGACGCACCCCAAGGGTCGCGCGCCGACTCTGACCGGCAGCCAGACGCTACTGGCCTGCGGTGCACATCGGGTGCACAAGACGACGAGGACGGGTGAGCGCCAGTGAGTAGTCGCGAGAGACGTTTTCCCAGGGCAGGAGGCCTATGTGGGCATTTCTTCCCAGTAGGCCCAAGGAGCCCGATTCAGAAGTCCTTGTACAGTTCGAACTTGCCAGCCATGTCAGTGACAGCCTTTCGCTCGATGGCCCCCTCGCGCCGCACCGTAAGGTCAAATCCTTTGGAGCGCCCGCTAGTTGACCCAGTCGGGTGGCGACCATTCGAGTTTCGGAGACGAGTGCTGCTTGGCCGCCGTGAGGGAGCGTGATCCCGACCTGGGCCGCAGTCGTTCCGGCAGCCTCGCGCCAGTCTCGGACATCCTCGATGCGGTCTCGCCGGACGGATCCGGCGCCTGGATTTCGCCCGAATGGCCGACGGGGGCTGGTGTGCGGGCGGCTGGGCGTGGTGGCCCGGGAGTGCTCCTTACGGCAGCCTCGTTTCACCGGCGGACCGGGGTGGTGCCGTTCATGCCGAAGCGAGCGGAGCACTGCTCGCCGGATCGGTTGTTGGCGTTCCAGACGCAGATCCACATCGTGTAGCCGATGTCCGGGACGAAGCTCGTCTTCGCGGCGCCCCAGGAGGCGCGGAAGGTGTAGGTGATGCCGTCGCTGCGGGCGAGCTCGGCGACGCAGCTTTGGTTCAGGGAGGTGTTGAGCACGCCGGCGAGCGAGCCGGAGCCGTTGTCGTCCAGCCAGGCCGAGCAGGCGGCGTCGTTGCCGAACCAACTGGTGTCCGCCTCGGAGCCCTTGACCTGTGTCGGGTCGTCGCTGCCGTTGATGCCGCTGATCGATGACGAGGTAGGGCTGGGGGCGGCCGCTGAGGGTGCGGCGGGGGCAGTGCTCGGTGGGGTGGCCGGTGGGGTGGTCGGGGGCAGGGTAGCGGGTTTGGCGGTGGAGAAGGACGAGGGCCGCAGGCTCGGGGAGGGTGTCCGCGTGGTGCCGGCCGGGGCGGTTGAAGGCGGGGGAGAGAGTTCGGCGGTGGCGGAGATCGAGGCGCTCGGGCTCGCGGAGGGCCCGTGCGTCGTCCCGGCCGCGGGTTCGACGGTGACCGGCGCGCCGCTGGACCCTTGCGCGTTGTGGTTCTGCGGGGAGGTGGTCGGGCTGAGGACGAACACCGCGACCGCGCCGAGGGCGGTCGCCGCGGCGATCGGTAACAGCAACAGGTGCTTGCGCGGGCGGTGAGGTGATGCGAGGGGTGCGGTCCCGACATCGGGCTTCGGGTCCGTGCTCGATTCCGGTGGCGGGACGGTCTCCAGCTTGCCGACCGGCGTTTCGGCGAAGGCACGTCGCGAGTCGATGCGTGACATGACCTCGGGCGGCCAGGACGGGGGAGGGGCGAGCCGGTGCGTGTGGGTCGCCAGGACGATCTCGTCGGCGGTGGGGCGTGCTCCGGGGTCGGTGGCGAGACAGGGCTCGAGGAGGGCGGCGAGGTCGGCGTCCACGGCGCGCAGCGGCTCCACGTCGGGGACGGCGCCGGGCGTGCGACCCGAGGCGGCGTAGAGCAGGAGCGCCGCGAGCGAGTAGACGTCCGCGGGCGCTGCCACGTCCTCGTCCCCGGCCTGCTGTTCCGGTGCCGAGAAGCCCTGCGTTCCGTAGCCGCCACCGCTCCTGGTGAGCCTCGCCTGGTCCGCGGCGCGCGCGATGCCGAAGTCGATCAGCTTCACGCCGTCGCGCACCAGCATGACGTTGGCGGGCTTGATGTCGCGGTGCGCGATCTCGGACGCGTGTACGGCCCGCAGTTGAGCGGCTGTCTCGGCCAGCAGCAGCCACAGCGCCTCGGCGGGCAGCGGGCCGTGCAGCCGGACCGCGTCGTCCACCGTGAGCCCGGGGACGTACTCGGTGGCGAACCATGGGCGTTCCGGAGTGGCGTCGCTCGCCAGCACCCGCGGTCCGACTCCGAACGGCACACGGTAGAGGATGCCGACCTCTCGTTCGAAGCGCTCACTGGAGACCAGCCGCGGCCGGACGAGCTTGACAGCGGCGTAGCCCCTGTCCGAGACCCCGAGGTAGACCTCGCCCATGCCGCCGGTGCCGAGCAGGCCGACGATGCTGAAGCTGCCGATCTCCTGCGGATCGCCCGGACCGAGTGGTTCGGCGACCATGCTGTCGATCGCAGCAGCTCGCCGGCTGATCGTGCTCACGGCGGGCAGGCTATCGAGCAAGCCCACTCAGGGCAAACAGAGTTGGCGGTTCCGCAAGCTCGGCACACCGCATGCCCGCAGGAGGACTGGTCCTCTCGGTGCGCTCGTACACTGGCGCGAGCCGAGGCGGAGGTATGTGAGATGGCGTACGGAAACTTCCCACCCCAGATGCTGCCGCCGGGCAGTCCTTCCGACAGGGTGCCCTCGGCGCCACCCGGGACGATCTTCGTGCTCGGTCCGGAGGGTGGGTACGCCGTGCCGCCGCGCCGGTACACCTTGCTGTTCGGGCGCGACCGCGAGGACGTGCACGTACCGGTCGGTGTCGACGACCCGACCGTCAGCCGTCGGCACGGCGTCTTCACCTGCGCCGGCACGGACGGCGACTGGTGGCTGGTCAACACCGGCAATCTGCCGGTCGAGTTGCCCGACGGCGTGCTGATGCTCACCGGCCACAAGCGGATCATCGGGCCCGGGTACACCCCGCTGGTGATCAACTCGTCCAAGCGGCGGTCCCACCTGGTGGAGGTCCGCGTCGTGGACGGGGATGACCGGCACCCCCGCTCCACGAGCAGGGCGGAGACCGCGACCCCCGACACGGCCTACGCGCTCTCCCCGCAGGAGCGGCTGGTGCTCACCGCGCTCGCCCGGCGTTACCTGGAGGGCCAGGACGCCTTCCCGCTCCCGTTGGCCTGGGAGGAGACCGCCCGGCTGGTCAACGCCTCGCCCCACGTGACCAAGTTCTGGACCCACAAGTCGGTCGCCAACACGGTCGAGGACGTGCGCGAACGGCTGCGCCGGCGGGGCGTGCGCGGACTGACGCGCGACGAGGTCGGCGAGCCGGTCGGCTCGACGCTCAGCGTCAACCTGATCAGGGAACTGCTGAAGACGGCGACGCTGAACGCCCAGGACTTGGAGTTGCTGGCCGATCGGGGCTGACGCGTTTCTCAGTCCTCCGCCTCGGGCGCGGCTTCGGCGTTGTGGTTGTAGGTGACGTGCATGGTGCCGTGTTCCACGGCGAAGACGGCTGCCTGGTCCTCGGCCGAGTTCTGCTGGCGCGGTTGGGGCTGCGGCTGCTCGGGGTGATGCGTGGTCGTGTTCGTCACGTGGTTGCTGTCGCCCACGATGAAGGTGCCGGAGACATCTCCGGCGTGGATGTCGCCGGGGGTGGATTCCGTAGGCATGGTCGGCCTTTCCTGGTCGGTCTTGTGGCGGATTACCAGGCTGTGCAGTGGATTACCAGGCTGTGCCAGGCCGAGTTGTACGCCGAAGCCTGGCTGGCCGTGTTGTAACTGGTACTGGTCTTGTTCCGAAGCGAGCGGAACTGGCTCTCCTCCTGCTGGCGAGCGGTCAGAATGCCCTTGAGGTCGGATACCACGGATCCGTCCCGCGCTTGCGACAGGGCTCCCCGCAACGTGGACTCGCTGGCGCGCAGGTCTTTGAGGATGATGTCGATGCGGGATTTCATCGTGCTGTCGTCGGGAACGGTGGAGGTCCGTCGCGAGTTGTACGCCGCTACGGCGTTGTTGTACGAGTCGATGGCGCTGTTCACGGTGGGCAGGTCGGCGTTGTACTGCTGGGACTCCTGCCCCAATTCCCGTACCACCGTTGCGCACACAGGATCGACGGGGGCCGGCGTTACCAACGGGGCCGGGGCCGGCGGCTTGGGGGTATAGACCGGCGGGGCCGGCGGCTTGGGGGTGTAGACCGGCGGGGCCGGGGCCGGTGGGTTGGGGGAGCGGATCGGCCGAGTCGGGACCGGCAGGTTGGTGGCGTTGGCCGTTGTGGTCCGGTCCGACTGGTTCTGGGCGTAGACCATGGCGCCCACGCCGAGTACGGCTGAGGCGCCGACCACACAGGCGACGACGAGGGCTGCTCCGCCCTTGGCGCCCGCGGCACCGGTGGTGGCGAGCGCCGTGTGACCTGTACTGGTTGTGGTCGGGGTGCTGCTCGCGGCGTGCGTCGAGTGGGTGGCGGAGCTGTGCGCACCCGAGAGGTCGATCTTCTGCGGCACTGCGTGCGAGGGAGCATGCGCGCCGGCCACGTGGCCGGCGGGCGGGGGCTGTTGGGCGGACTGGGACAGGTCGATCACCTGCGGTGTACCCGGCGGGTGTACGGGCGCCGGAGCAGTGGGGGTGGGGACCGGTTGGGTGATCGTCGGGGGGCTGACCACCGGATGAGTGACCGTCGGCGGGGTGGCCATGGCCGGTGTCGGCGTGACCGGCGTGACCGGTGCAACTGGGGCGATCGGCGTCATCGGGGTGACCGGCACGACCGGCGCGAGAGGCGCGATCGGCGGCACCGCGGTGATCGCCGTCGTGGCGGCCTGGTGGGCCACCGAGTGCGCTTGCAGGGCGGCGAGTTCCTGCCAGAGCACCCCCGCCTCCAACACCAGGGCCGTCGTCAGTGCCGCCCGGCCGATCGCCTTGCGGCGGGTGCGCGCCTCCCCCAGGAAGAACTCCTCGCCCGCGCGGTCTCCCGCGCTCTTCGCGGCGGCCCAGCCGGCTCCGAGGAGGCTGCCCCACGCGTCGAACTGCCGGGAGAGCGCCAGTTTCGGCGAGGCGGCACGGGCCAACTCCACGCCGAGCTGCGCCTGTCCGCTCCGCTCCGCGCCCAGCACCGCGACGTCCAGGGCCTGGAAGTGGGCCGCGACCTCGTCCGGGGTGGTCTCCCGCGACTCGACCCACGCGGTGAGCGCCCGGCAGAGCGGCGCGGCGGGGAACTGCGTCATCCGGCTCTTGAGCACGCACTCGGCGACGTCCGGCGGACACCCGTAGCCGGTTTCCGAGGCGACCAGCAGGCCGTGCCGCACCAGGCCGCCGGCGAGCGCATCGGTGTCCGTGCGGCCGAGCAGGGTGTTGAGCTGCCGGGCCGCCAACTCGGCGCCCGACAGCGAGCCGAGCAGGTGCAGCAGGTCGCGCTCCTCCGGCCGGAGCCTGTTGAGCAGCGCGGGAAGCAGCGCGGGGAGATCGGCGATGCCCGGCAGGCCCTTGCCGGTCGCGGCCGACAGGGCGATGCGCCGCAGTCGGAGCGGATTGCCGTGCAGGGCGTCGCACAGCGCCGTCACGGTCCGTGCTTCGTCGGGCTGCAGCGCGCGGGCCAGGACCGTCTGCACCAGGACCACCCCTGCCGGGGCCGTCAGTCCGTCGAGTCGGATCGTGTGTACGCCGGCGACCGACGACCGGCGCTGCGAGGTGAAGACGAACGTGGAGTGCTCGGCCAGGTCGAAGAGCCGGTGCAGGTCCTTCTCGTCGAGTCCCGCGTCGTCCAGGTAGATCCGCAGCCGCAGGGTCTTCAGGTGCTCCTTCAGTACCTCCAGCGACGGCTTGTAGTTCGGCGCGTCGAAGCTGATGTCGAAGATCGCCTGCGCGAGGTCGTCGGCCGTCCGTCCGCCGGCCTCGATGTAGGCCGCGCCCTCGGGCCCGCGCGGCAAGGTGCGGGCGAGGTGGCGCAGCAGCGCGCTCTTGCCGACCCCGGAGGCGCCCCAGATCTGCACCAACTGGCGTGCCCCGATGGCCTGTTGCAGTGCCTGGAGCTCCCGCTCCCGGCCGATCAGCGGATCGGCGGCGGAGCGCGGCAGGTGGGAGATCGGCTGACGCTTGACCGGGTTCGGCGGCGGCCCCGCGTTCACGGTGATGGCCGAACCGTGTCCGGTGGTGATGTTCAGGTTGGTCACGGTGTTCCGGTTGCCGACGATCATCGTTCCGGACACGTCGCCCGCCCGGATTCGCGCGGAACCGCCCGGAGCATCGTTGTTCTCTGGCATCTGTTTCTCCGGTCCTCTCCAACGCTCGGGTCCCGGCACTCGGTCATGCTGGCGCCGACCCGTCGTCGGAACCCGGCGCTTTTACCTGTTTGGTGAGATCGCCCGTGAACCGGCCGGTTCGGCCGCGGCGGCGATCCGGGCGAGGTGGTCCAGGTCGAGGATCGTGATCCTGCAGTAGCCCGTGACGACCGCGCCCGACTCCCGCAAGGCCCGCAGGGCCTTGTGGATCGACGACTCCGCGGCGCCGACCAGCGTGGCCATCTCCGGCTGCGACAGCGGGAGATGGGCTTCGTTGCGGCCGGGGCGCCCGTAGGTGACGGCAAGGTGGTGCAGGATCCTGGCCAGCCGCCCGAGCACGTCGCAACCGGTGAAGTCGACGATCCGGCCGGTCGCCGTGCGCAGCTTGGCCACCACGCTCGCGTTGAGTGCGAGCCCGATGGCGGGGTGCTGCTTCGTGCACGCCAGCAGTTCGGAGGGCAGGATGTAGCGGGCCAGCACCCGGCCGCAGGCGGTCACGGTGCCGATGCGCGGCTGACCGTCGATCCCGGCGAGCTCCCCGACGAGGTCCCCGGCCATCCGCACGGCCAGCAGCGCCTCCCGACCGTCCTGTGCGTGCGCGGTGACCTTCACCGTGCCGCCGATCAGGAGCAGCGCGAAGTCCGAGGTGTCGGCCTCGCGGATGGTGATCTGACCGGCCGGGTAGACCACGCCGTGGCCGAGCCCCAGCAGGACTCGGCGATCGGCCTCGCCGACCCGGCCGAGCAGCCCGGTCGGCGGCCAGTAGGCCCCGGCCCCGCGCATCCGTGTGTTGCTCATCGGTCACTCCTCCTCCTCGTCCGGCCGAAGCCGGACAAGCCGTATTAGTAGCCGGTTTACCCGGGGACCCCTCCCCTACGATCTCGTTAACCATCGTGTCGGCACCGGGAATTCGGTGCCGACGGCAGATCGATCTCCGAACTGCCGGCCCCCGTCGTGATCGCGGAGGGAATGTGAATCCGAGGTACGAGTACCGAGCTCTGCTGGCGTGCGACATCGCGGGTTCCGCGGGCCGCGGTCAGCAGCGGCTGCAGGAGATCCGCGGTGTGCTGCGGTCCGCGCTGTTCGGCGCACTCGGCGTCGCGGAGCTGGACCGGCGGGACTTCGCGTACGTGGACACCGGCGACGGCTGCCGGCTCGTCGCCCCGGCCGGGTTGCCCAAGGCCGGACTGCTGGTCCCGCTGCTGCCGGAGCTGGGCTCGCGGATCCGCGAGCACAACCGGCACGCCGGCCCGGACACCCGGCTGCGGGTACGGGCCGCCGCGCACGCGGGGGAGGTCCGGCTCGATCCGGACGGCACCGTCTCCGGCACCCCGTTCGAGACCCTCGCCCGGTTGCTCGACTCGCCCCCGCTGCGGCGTACGGCCCTGGCCGGTCCGGACGGCGCCCCGGTGGCCGCGATGCTTTCGCAGCACTACTACGAGGAGACGGTCGGGCACGGCTACGAGGGGCTCGAAGCCGGCGCCTTCACCGCGGCCGAGGTCCGGGTCAAGGAGTTCGCCGCACGGGCCTGGCTCTGGTACCCGGGCAGCCCGGTCGGGCCGCATGGCGGTCCCGGCCCGGAATCCGGCTCCCGCGAGCGGCCTGCGGAAGCCGAGCCGCGGACCGTGGAGCAACTCGTCCAAGCCACGGGGAACGGCACGGTCTTCGCCGTCGGCCGAGGTCGCCAGCACATCCGCTACAACGAACGGGGCTGAAGCGCCGATGAACCAGGAACTCGCCGAGCTGGCCGCGAGCGGAGCCACCGCTCTGGTGTCCGCGATGGGCACCGATCTGTGGAACGAGGCGAAGCGACTGATGAGCGGCGTCATCGCCCAGGCCCACGGCAGCCGCCGCAGGGAACTGTCCGTCGCGCTGGAGCGGGGGTCGACCGCCACGAGGGGAGCGGTCGACGCCGCGGCCGTGGACTTCTGGACCGAGGCCCTGTTCCAGTTGCTCGACCGGAACCCGGCTCTCGCCCAGGACGTCATAGCGCTGGCGACGCTGCGGACCGCGCAACGGCCGGACGTCGTGGTCCAGGTCAACTCCGCCACCGGTTCCGGTGAGGTGTTCGCGGTGCAGCACGGTGACCAGCACTTCTCCTCCGGGCCGAGGTCCCGCGATCGTGAGGAACGGCCGTGAGCGGGGGCGACGGCCGGCGGGACGGCCTGACGGACGGCTGGGTGCGGGCGGGGCTGCTCGCAGCCGTCGTCCTCGGGGCCTTCGCCGAGGTCGGTACGCCGCACCGGCACTACGGCTGGCTGGTGGACGCGTTCGCCCTCGCGGCGGTGGGTGTCGTCGGCGCGGCGGCCGCCCTGGGGTCCGAGGCCGCCGCGGCGCCCGCCCGGCAGCGGGACCGGCCCGAACGGGAGCCCCGGCCCGACGCGACGGCGCCGGTCTGCCGCTTTGTCGCGGCACCGGCGGTGTCGACGGCGCAGCCCGGCAGGCCCCGGCCGTTCCTGCGCGAGAGGCCGACCGACCTGAGCGTGCCCCGCTTCGGCGAAGGCGCGCGGGCACAGGGCTACCCCTGGCTGCTGCCGGAGCGCACGGTGCAGAACGGCATCGCCGCCGACGAGGCCACGGTCGGTGCCCTCACCATCCGCGCCGCCTCCGTCGTCGGGCCCGGCCACCGCTGCGGCCAGCCCGCCGAGCCGCGACAGGACTCCTACCGGATCGGGCGGAGCCCGGACAGCCGGTACGCGATCGTGGCCGTGGCCGACGGCCTGTCCAGCGCGGCCTGGTCCGACGTCGGGGCCACCGCGGCCTCCAGCCAGGCCGTCACCCTGCTGCGCGAGCAGATCGAGACGGTCGGCTTCGACCGGCTCGACGTCAAGGCGCTGTACGGGCGGATCGCGGAATCGATCGCCGCGCACGCGGCCGGACGCGGCGTCGGCACCTCGCACCTGGCCACCGTGCTGATCACCGCGGTGATCGCCGAGCCGGACGCGAACGGCGTGGCGCGGGCCTGGGTCGGGTGGCTCGGTGACAGTTCGGCCTGGACACTCGACCCGCGCGTCCCGCGGTGGCAGTTCTCCGCCGGCGAAGCCAAGGACCGCGCGGCCGCGGTGGTCTCGAACGAGGTCGCCGGCCGACTGCCGGACACGCCGCACCTGGCCGTGGACGGTCACGTCACCCTGGCGGCCGGTGCCGCCCTCGCCCTGGTCACGGACGGGATCGGCGACGCGTGGGCGGACCAGGCGGGCAACGTCAACGAGTACTTCGCGAACGCCTGGCGCTCGCCGGTCCCGGCCACCCGGTTCACCGCTGACGTCGGCTTCGACGCACCGCAGTGCCTCGACGACCGCACCGCCGTCGTGGTGTGGAACGGCAGCGGGACATGACCGACTCCGATCCCGTCGCCGGCGACGGCGCCCCGGCGGTGGACCCGCGGGGCTGGGCGTTGCCGAGGACCGTGGGCCTCGGCGATCTCGGACCGCTCGCCGAGCCGATCTCCGAGCACAACGGCCAGGCCGTCGCCGTGCGGCCGCTGACGGGCCATCCGGGCTGGTTGGCCAAGCTCTAC
Source organism: Kitasatospora sp. NPDC034035 (assembly GCF_055575755.1). Classification (NCBI taxonomy): domain Bacteria; kingdom Bacillati; phylum Actinomycetota; class Actinomycetes; order Kitasatosporales; family Streptomycetaceae; genus Kitasatospora; species Kitasatospora sp. NPDC034035. The sequence continues at coordinate 10,307 of NZ_JBVISA010000055.1, forward strand.
CGGCCCGGCCTGCACCAGGAGGACGGACACCGGATCGACCTGCTGATCTCGGCTCCGGACACGCTGCCGGAGGCGGCGCGGGCGACCCTGTACGCCGGGACGTGCTGGCCCGCGGCCCGGATCCACGAGCCCGGCAACCCGGCCGTCGGGTGCGTGATCCCGATGGCGCCCGAGCAGTACCGCTCCGAGCTGCGGCGCGGCAAGTTCAGCGAGCGCCGGTTCCTGGAGATCGACTGGCTGGCGAAGTCCGACGAGTCGATCCGGGGCGTCGGCCTGCCGTGCCCCGGCTTCGAGGGCCGACTGGCTGCCTGCCGCCAACTGACGGAGCTCGCCGCGATCCTGGAGGGCCTGGGCCTGGTCTACTCGGACTGGTCGTTCTCCAACGCCTTCTGGAGCCCGGAGGGGCGTTCCGTCTACCTGATCGACGTCGACGGCTGCCAGCCGAAGAAGATGCCGGACATCCACCAGCCGAACTGGGCCGACCCGCTCACGCCGCCGGGCTCCGACGCGGACCAGTACACCGACCGCTACCGGCTCGCCCTGCTCGTCGCCAAGTGCCTGACCGGCCGGCGCGACGCGAGCACCTTCCACGGCGTCGCCGCGTCCCACTGGCTGAACCAGCCCGCCGTCTCCGAGGTCCTGCTGGACATGCTGCTCGCGACCGACCGGGAGCGACGGCCCGCGGCCGCCCAGTTGAACCAGGCGCTGAACAACGGGCCCTACCTCAGGGCCGTGCCGCGTCCGACCCGTACGCCGCTGCCCGAACTGCCCCCGAAGCAGCCGACGGTGATGCCTCCGCAGCCCGCGCCGCACGCGACCTCGGAGTCCCCCACCGTCACCCGCAGCAGCACGGTCGAGGAGAAGCAGAAGCCCGAGACCGGCCGGTCCACCAAGTGGATCTGGGTGCTCGCCCTCGTCGTGATCCTGGTCATCATCATCGCCTCCAACCACTAGCTCAGAGGTGCACACAATGTCACTCTGCCTGCCCACCTACGTGGTGATCGACGCCTCCTCGTCGATGAAGCCGCACGAGGCAGTGCTCAACGCGACCCTCTCGCGTCTGCACTACAACCTGGCGACGAATCCGCGCGTCTCGGAGTTCGCCAGGGTCAGCGTGGTCGCCTTCTCCACCGACGTGCACGTGGTGATCCCGATGTCGGACATGGAGCAGGTCCCGAGCATGCCCGAAGTGATCTGCGGCGGGGGCACCGAGTACGGCAAGGCCTTCGACCAGTTGCGGCAGAGCATCGAACAGGACGTCAGCAGCCTGCGGGCGCAGCAGTACAGCGTGCTGCGGCCGGCGATCTTCTTCCTGACCGACGGCGCTCCGACCGACGCGAGGTGGCGGGACTCCTTCCGCACGCTGGTGGACCGGAACTGGCCGCGCCACCCGCACGTGATCGCCTACGGCTTCGGCGCCGCCAGGCGCGACGTGCTGAAGGAGGTGGCGACCAAGGCGCTGTTCATCGCCGACGGTTCGGACACCGAGTCGGCGCTGAGCGGGGCGATCACCGGCCTGCTCAACACCCTGATCGCCTCCTCGCAAACCGGTCAGATGCACATCGCCACCGACGTCAAGGGCTTCGAGTACGTCCAGGTCGCCCAGGAATACGTGGACTGAGCGTGGACACCGACCCGCGTACCACGGCGCCCCGGGCGCTGCGGGCCTCCGCCGGGCTGTCCGTGCTGGCCGCGGTGCTGCTCGCCTGCGGCGGCGTGGTCGAGGTGGCGGGCAATCTCCGCGGCCCCTCGACGAACGGGGGCGGAGGCGGCTCGCACCCGGCGACGCCGGTGCCGGTACAACCGACCCCGACCCCTGACGTCTCCTCTCCCGCCGCGGCGCCGTCGCCGAGTTGCTCGCCCTCGGCCTCACCCACCCAGCTGCCCGAGCCTACGATCACCGCCACCACACCGGTGTCTCCTTCGGAGCATCATCCCGGGAGAGGGGCATCCCGGACGAGGACTCCTGTGACGAGGGGTGCTGCTCCGTAGCCGCGATACCGGCGGGGTCGCGGAGGGGCCGAGCCGCCCGGTCAGCCGGCGCGGTGCAGGTCGCATTGCTGGTGGATCGCGGCGGGGGCGTCGCTGCTGACCAGGCCGATGCGGGGCGGCGGGCCGGTGGTGGGGGCGTCCTCGGCGGTGCAGACCAGCTGCTGGATCGCGGCGGTGGTCAGCGAGGCGGCGGACCAGGACAGGCGCAGGGTGACCGTACCGGGGGTGGCGGTGGCCTGGACGTCCCCGCCCGACGGCAGGTCGCTGTAGAGACCGGCCTGCCGTTCGGCCCGGTCGGGTCCCGCGAGCAGGGTGTCGAGCGCCTGCTGAAGGCCTTCGCGCTCGGTGCCGGAGCGGAGCCCGGTCGCCGGCGGGCCGGACTTCACGGGCCCGGCGGCGGGGATCGAGCAGCCGGCCGTGAGCAGGAGCAGCGCCGCCGCGGCGGCGCTGCTCCTGCGGTGGCGGGTGGTCATGGCCCCTCCGTGGCGGTGCCCAGCGGCAGCAGCAGGGTGAACACCGCTCCGCCGTCGGGGGAGTTGGCGGCCTCGATCAGGCCGCCGTGCAGCCGGGCGTTCTCCTGGGCGATGGCCAGCCCGAGTCCGCTGCCCTCGGAGCGGGTGCGGGCCCTGTCGGCCTTGTAGAACCGGTCGAACAGGTGGGGCAGTTCGGCGGCCGGGATGCCCGGGCCGCGGTCGGTGACGGTGAGCAGCAGGTCCCCGTCCTCGCCGTGCCCGCGGGTGGTGAGGGTGAGGCGTACGGGCGGGTGGCCGTGGCGCAGGGCGTTGCCGACGAGGTTGGCGACGATGACGTCGAAGCGGCGCGGGTCGAGGCGGGCGGGCAGGGCGGTGGGCAGGTGGAAGTCCACCTGGCCGCCCCAGCCGCGCAGGTCGAGCGTGGCGCGTACGGCGGCCGCGACGTCGACGTCCTCGGTGCGCAGCGGGGCGGCGCCGGCGTCGATGCGGGAGATCTCGATCAGGTCGTTGACCAAGCGGGTGAGCCTGATGGTCTCGGCGCTGATCAGGCGCAGGGCGGTGGCGGTGTCGGCGGGCAGCTGTTCGGCGTCCTCGTCGAGGATGTCGGTGACGGCGAGCATGGCGGCCAGCGGGGTGCGCAGTTCGTGGGAGACGTCGGCGGCGAAGCGCTGGGCCTGGCCCTCGACGGCGCGCAGTTCCTCGATGGTGCCCTGCAGGGTGCGTGCGGTGTGGTTGAAGGTCTTGGACAGCTGGGCGAGTTCGTCGTGTCCGGTGGCGTCGAGGCGGGTGTCCAGGCGTCCCTGGGCGAGGGCGCGGGCGGCGTGGCCGAGCGCCTGGACGGGCTGCAGGACCTGGCGTGCGGCCAGCAGGGCGAGTCCGGCGGCGAGGAAGGCGGCGAACGCGCCGGCTCCGGCGGCCGCGGCCAGCAGCGCGCCGGCGGCGTCCTGTTCGCGGTCCAGGGGGAGGAGGGCGTACTCGGTGAGCCCGGACGGGCCGCCTGGGGCGGCGGTGGTGCCGGCGGCGTAGCTGACCGGGACGCCGGTGGCGAGCCAGGGGTGGCCGTCGGCGGTGAAGCGCTGGAAGGCGCTGTGGCCGGCGTCGACGGTGGACTGCAGGGCGGTGGGGACGGCGACGGGCTGGGTCCACTCGGAGTGGTCGGTGCCGTACCGGGCGAGGACCCGCCAGTCACGGAAGCCGCCGGTGCCGGACAACTGGCCTGCCAGTCGGTCGAGTTCGCCTTGGGTCGGGGGGGACGGCAGGGCCGGTGCGAGGACGTTGACGCGGCGGCGCAGCTCGTCCGCGGTGGTGTCCTGGGTCAGGTCCAGGGTGGAGTTGGTGGCGGCCCGGTAGGTGAGCGCGGCGGTGGCCAGTGCGCTGAGGGCGGCGACGGCCACGAACGCGGCCAGCATCCGGGGCCGCAGGCCTGCGGCGGCCCGGCGCAGCCGCACCAGTCGGCCGGCCGGTGCGGCGTGCGGCGGCCCCGGTGAAGCCGGTGGATCCCCTGGCTCCGGCGGCTCTGGCGGCTCCGGCGTGCTCAGAGGACGTTAAGTCCCTTTACTTATGACTGGGGATCGCTCGTTCGTGTGATCGTTCGATGAACTGACGTCGCTCCCATAACCGGCGGCCCGGCCGAGGACGGCGACGTCCAGGCCTCGCGAGCGCCGCCACCCCCAGTCGCTGCCACCGCCCGAGCCGCCGAGGCCGCCCCTCCTCAAAAGCATCGACCTGGTCGGCCGTCATCGCACTCCCCCGGTATCTCTTGCTTTCTGGCCCCGCCCAACCGTAGTCGGCCGCCTGAACGCGCAAGAGCGCAGCCCGACCGCCATCACTCACGAGGCTGCTCTCGAAGCCAGCTGACGCCTTGGTGCCCCGCGCTCGCGGGTACCGTCCGGGTAGGGAATCCGGTCCCGGCGAAGCCAGCGGTGAGCACAGAACCCACGAGAACCTGGCCCGGCTGCGTCGGCAGGCCGGGCTCACCCTGGCCGAGTTGGCCGCCAGGTCAAGGGTCGGGCTGCCGCTCTTGGAGGTAGCCGGATGTGGAAGCGATGATGCTCGCGTGACGACGCATCTGACGCTGTTCGCGGACTACCACCAGATCCACGTCACGGATGAGGCATTCGACGGAGATCTGGGCGAGGCCTGGACTACGGAGGCCTGGGTCGACGGGATCGCCGTCCCTGGTGACGCTCTGGCGATCGGTGCTGAGGACAACCTCGACGTTTGCGTCGATGTGGAGATCCTCGGCGCCGAGCCGACCGATGACGCCCTCGCCTTCGACCACGTTGTGGAGGCGAGCCTGTCGATATCGTCCGGGAGCATCGTCGTGAAGGGGTGTACCGACTACCTCCCCGATGCCGCGCGATTCGAAGTCCCTGCCGGGCCGATCCGCGTCAGGGCATCCCGCTCGTACCTGGACACGCCCGACTGCACCGACGGCGCGGACGCCACCGAGCTCGTTCGACTGCAACTCTGGCCCGCCCCGCTGGCCGGCCCCCGCGTGGTCAAACGGCGCGCTACTCCCCAGCCGTAGCAATGGCTGGCCGGCTGGCCCAGACCGTCCACATGCCCGCTGCGCGCAGCCAGTGAGCCTTTCAGCGTTGCAGCTCCAGGGCGAGAACTGCTTTGGCTGCTGACGTCAGCCAGCTCGGGCTGCATCGTGCGTGGCGGAGGAATCGCCAGCGTTTGAGTGTGGCGATGCCGCGTTCGACGGCGTAGTGGAGTCGCGCGTGGGCTCGGTTCAGCGATTCCTGGCCGATGCTGAGTTCCTTGCGGGGCGGGCGCCTGGTGGGGACCGCGACCGTGCTACCGGCGCCGGTACTCGGCCGTCACCGACCGGGCCGCATTCGGCGAGGGTACCGTCGACCAGGATGTACTCCGGGTCGGCCTCACGCAGAACCTGGGTCAGACCGGGGCCAATCGGGGGAGCAGGTCGGTGACCTGGTGGACGTAAGCGTAGGCGGTGCCGACGCTGACTTGGCTGCTGTCGGGGGCTCCTGGGAGATCACGTCGACCAGTGGGCGTCGTCGATGTCCGGTCGAAGGGTCTCGGTGGGCCTGGCGAAGTCCGGGGCGTACTCGACGCCGTCGCTGCGGATGGAGAGGGTGAAGGTGAGCATCTGGTCGGGTCCCGGCACGAGGCTGACGTAGACGCTGACTCCCCCGGAGGCTTCGGCGTTGAAGTTGTAGTCCGTGCCCTTCTCCGGCTCGCTGGGGGTCCAGATCGGCTTGACCTGGTTGTAGCCGTGCAGCCGCCATTGGTTCTCGATGCCGTTCTTCAGTTCCAAGCGGTGGGACGCGCTGATCCTGGTTCGGGCGGTGAGCTGGCGGTCGACGAAAGACAACCTGCTCGGCTCGCCGTTCGGACGCTGATGGTGCTGCTGAACGGTGTAGCCCGCGTCACTCAGTACCAGGCCGGGAGCCAGGCCGCCGATCGTGTCCTGGACGGCTTGCTCGCTGTGGTGACGGAACTCGTCCGCGGTGAAGCGAACGTGTTCGGGCCGAGGAGCGGACGGGTGCGCTTCGTCGTAGGCGATCCACCACCACACGCCGATGTTGAACACGAGAAAGGCCCCGACCAGGCCGACGAGACCCACCACGGCTCCAAGGCAGCCCTTCGCCAACCCCTTGTCGAACACTTCGCCCCCTCTGTTCTGCTCCGTCCCATCACCGTAGGCGTGCGGCTCGGACCGGGGCTTGAGTACGCGTACTCAAGCGCAGGTCCGAACCCGGCTGGGTAGCCCGTGACCGCACCGGCATCCTGAGGTGAAGGTGGGGTGGTGGTCCGCGGGGCCCGGCCGTGCGGGAGGCCAGCCGCGGTATGGGGGAGGTTGCGGCGGCTCTGTTTGGTGGCCCTGACTGCGGTGGGGTCGCGGTATCGGGAGGACCCTGGGTGTGGCGGCGGGTAGGGCTGCAACCTGGGAGTTTGGCCGCGAACATGGCGTGTGGAGGACGTGGCCCGGCGTGTCAGAGGCGGCGCAGGACCGCGACAACCTTGCCCAGGATGGTCGCGTTGTCGCCGGTGATCGGCTCGTACGCCGGGTTGTGTGGCATCAGCCAGATCCGGCCGTCCGCACGTCTGAACCGTTTCACGGTGGCTCGCCGTCGATCATCGCCGCCACGATGTCCCCGTTCTCCGCGACCGCTTGGCGGCGAACAGTAACGTAGTCGCCGTCGAGCAGGCCGGCGTCCACCATGGAGTCCCCTGTCACGGTGAGGGCGAAGAGCTCGCCTTCACCGACGATCCGCCGGGGCAGCTCGAAGTAGTCTTCGGCACTCTGATCGGCCAGGACCGGCTGGTTCGCACCGCCCGTGCAGGTCCACTGCCGTACCGGCGCGCCGTCGTCGGTGCGCCAGTCCGCGACCTCCAGACACTTGCCGGTGGACTTGACCTGCAGCTGCTTGGCGACCCCGGCCGTGTCCATCGGCTTGTAGATCATCCCGTCGCCGGCCGCGGCCGGCGAAGCGGTGAGCAGACCGCCACCCAGGACGATGGCGAGCGCACCGGCGACCGCGCCGACACGGCGCTTGACTGCGGTGTTGTGGGAGTGGTGCTGGAACGTCTACGACGCCGAGGTGTACGGCAGCTACCGCGTGCTGCGCGGCGGCGGCTGGTTCGACGAGCGCTGGAGCTGCCGCGCCTCCGTCCGCCGACGCAGCCACCCCACCCTGCGGATCGACGACGTCGGCTTCCGGCTCGCCCGCTCAACTGCCCTCTCAAGGGCGCCGCACGTGCCGAAGGCGGCTGACGGGGGAAGCGAAGGTCTCGTCAGGCGGACCGCGGTCGACCTGCTGCGTGGCGGGGACGCGTAGGGCGTGACGAAGAACCGGCCCCACCGCGCGTGCGGTGGGGCCGGTCTGTGGGGTGTGCCGCGTCAGCCCTTCTTGGAGATGAAGTTGTACGCGGAGGCGGCCACGTCGTCGAGGTACGGGCCGGCGGACATCTGCTTCGGTTGGTCGGGGGAGATGAGGGAGACGTCGCTGACCAGGACGGGCTTGCCGTCCTTGATGACCGTCCACCCGCCGCCGCTGGAGCCGCCCGTCATGGTGCAGCCGATGACGAGCATCGGCGGCAGGGCCACGTCGAAGGACATGCGGACCGGCTTGTCGTCGGCGCACTGCTCCATCTCCCGGCCGTCGAACGGCGGGTTGGACGGGTAGCCGTGGGCGGTGACGACCAGCTGGTCGCGAGGAGCGTTGAACCAGACTGGCACCGCGCCACCGACCGCCTCCTCCAGGGACTTCCCGGTGTCGTTCTCGGGCTTGACCCGGACGATCGCGAAGTCGGCCTGGGAGGCCCTGTTGCCGGCCCCGGTGCTGCCTTCGGACGCCCAGATCGGGGACGTGACGTAGTTCACCGCGTCCCACACGCCGTACGGTGCGACCTGCGACGCCTCCGCGTTCTTGCCGTTGCTGAAGGCCCCGCTGGTGTTGAAGCCGGGGAAGAAGGTGATGTTGCCGAAGCTCGATCCGCCCTTGCCCTGGTGGACGCAGTGGGCGGCGGTCCACACCAGGTTGCTCTTGCCGGGGTGGACCGGGTCGACGACCACGGTCCCGGAGCAGGAGTGCGAGAACGACTCGCCGGGCTTGGGCTTCGCTTCGCCGGGGCTCGTGTAGAGGAACTTCCCGTTGACGGCCGTGTTCTTGGCGTACGGGTGCGGCACGGGCTGCGCGTTGCGGGTGCCGGGCCGCGGGTCGTTGCCGTTGTCGTTCGGGGCCTGGGTGGGTGCGGCCGGGGCGTTCGTCGGCTTGGGCGCCGGGGGCTGGGCGGGCTGGTTCTGGGTGGTGGTCGGCTGCGGGGCCGGAGCCTGGGTGGGCTGGCCGGTCGGCTGCGGGGCCGGAGCCTGGGTGGGCTGGCCGGTCGGCTGCGGGGCCGGAGCCTGGGTGGGCTGGCCGGTCGGCTGTGGGGCCGGAGCCTGGGTGGGCTGGCCGGTCGGCTGCTGCTCGGGCGGCGCGACGGGATCCATCGGCTTGGCCTCGAGGATCTTCTCCAGGGTCCAGTAGCCCTTGGTGGCGGCCGGGAGGGCGTAGTCCTTGGCCCACTTCTCCCAGTCGTCGAAGCTCCACTTCTTGAGGTCCGCGAGGTTGGCGGGCAGACCCAGGTTCGCCGCGTTCTTCGTGGCCGGGGTGTCGTCCGGACTGTTGTCCGGCCCGCAGGCGGAGGTGGCGAGCAGAGTGAGGGCGAGCGCGGACGCGCCGACGGCGGCCCGGACGGTGTGCTTGGCCCTACGAGTTGATGACATGAACGTTCGATTCCCCCTGTTACTGGCCCGACGTCGGAATACGGCGACGCCGGGGTTCTGCGCCCAGGAGTATGTCACCACTCGTCAGAACGCCTGTTCCCACCTCCCGCCTGGATCACAGGATCAACACAACTGCCCGACGGTGCGGTGGGGAGTGCCCCGGGCGGCCCGGGGAACCGGAACGCGGCGCCCGGCGTTCGCGATCACATGGGCGAAGAACACGTGTGCTACGCGAAGCCTTCGACCTGCCTTTTCGCAGGTCAAGTGCGGTTTGCTCGTCGGTGACGTGCGCGGGCGTCCGTGGTTGTGCGGGGTTGTTGCCGTCGCTACTGCCGTCAGACGGTTCAGCCCAGGTGCGGCTTCTCGCGCTGTTCCAGGAAGTGCTGAAGCCTGAGTCGTTGGGTGTGGTGCATCGGCAACTGCTCGATCTCATGCGGCGGCACGAACCGGAGTTCGGTGGACTCGTCGGAGATCTCCAGCCGGCCGCTGGTGATGCGGGCGGTGAAGCAGACGTTGAACTGTCGGCGGACCTCGCCGTCGGTGTAGGCGATGATGTGCTTCGGGTCGGTGTAGGTGCCGACCAGGCCGGTGATCTGTACGTCAAGGCCGGTCTCTTCCTTGACCTCGCGGACGGGCATTGTCACGTTGGCTGGCGGGGATGGGATGATCTTGGGGTTGGTCATGCTGGGAGGGGATCGCTCGTGTCGACTACGCCGCCGTCGTACAAGGTCACCGGTACCCGGTGGAGGTCATCGCGCACTGTGTGTGGCTGTACTTCCGGTTCCCGCTCAGCTTCCGCGAGGTGGAGGAGCTGATGCTCGAGCGCGGCCTGATCCTCTCCTACGAGACGGTCCGCCGGTGGTGCCTGAAGTTCGGTCAGGACTACGCCAACGCCCTGCGGCACCGACGCCCGCGCGCCGGCGACAAGTGGCATCTGGACGAGGTCTTCATCAAGATCAACGGTGAGCGGCGGTACCTGTGGCGCGCGGGCGACGCCGACGGCAACGTCCTGGACATTCTTGTGCAGAACTGGCGCGACACCGCTGCGGCCAGGCGTTTCTTCCGGAAGCTGATGAAGGCCACCCGGTCGGTGCCGAGGGTGGTGGTCACCGACAAGCTCCGCTCCTACGGCGCCGCCCACCGTGAGGTGATGCCCTCGGTGGAGCCCCGCTCGCACAAGGGCCTGAACAATCGGGCCGAGAACTCCCACCAGCCCACCCGGCAACTCGAACGCGCCATGAAGGGCTTCCGCTCTGTCGGCGGAGCCCAACGGTTCCTGGCCGCGTTCAGCGGCATCTCGCCCCACTTCAGGCCCCGACGCCACCTAATGACCGGCACCGAATACCGCACCGAGATGACCATCCGCTTCGCGATCTGGGACCACATCACCGGCGCCACCGGCCTGACCACAGCAGCCTGACCCAAGACTGACACCCGAGCCCACCATGCCCTGACACTCCGTCCGACATCCATACCCTCGGCAACATGACAGTGCCGCTGTCGCTGCTGATCACTGCCGGGCACCGGCACGACAGCCCACAGTTCCAGCCCGTCCTCGAACGCATCCGCGTTCCCCGCACCGGGCCAGGGCGGCCACGCACCAAACCGGACAAGGTTCGTGCCGACAAAGCCTACGGCTCTCGCGCCAACCGCTCCTACCTGCGCAGACGCCGGATCGAGTGCACCATCCCGGAGAAGGCCGACCAAGTCCGCAACCGGAAGAAGCTCGGCTCCCGAGGCGGTCGGCCGCCGGCCTTCGACAAGGAGGACTACAAGGAGCGCCACGCTGTGGAGTGCGGGATCAATCGCCTGAAGCGCCATCGGGCGGTCGCCACGAGATACGACAAGTTGGCGGTGCGCTACGAAGCGACAGTGCTGATCGCAGCCATCAACGAGTGGCTGTGACCAGCACTTTCGCAACAGGCCCTAGCCGTTCATCGCGGCGATCAACCACTGGGCCAAGGTGATGCCCTGTGGCCAACAATGTCCCTCTGCGTTGGACCACCTCGCACCGTTCGGGTCCCCGGAAATCGATCACCGACCACGTCGTGCAGCCCCAGTCGTAGAGGGGAACCACTCCGGCGGGCACTCCTCGGCGTGGTGACAACGGGCCGCGACGCTCCAGGAACATTCCCGCCCGCAGCCCGCTGCCAGTGCCGCTACACCTCGGAGCGGTTGTCGGCATTCCAGCCGCAGTCAACGCCGCGCCCCGACGGATCCGGGTGGGCGCCTCCCCAATTGGTGTCCGTCACGCCCCACGTCGAGTCCGTTCGGTATCCCCAGATGGTGTCGCCCGGCACCGCACCCCAGACCGAGTTCTTACGCGAACGAGCTGCCATGACGACCTCCCAGGTGGAACACGTGATCGGGCGCACCGCTCTAGGTCGGCAGGTCCCGCACGTCACCACCTGAGGCAGAGAAAGCGGAGCAGAACCGTCCGCAGGCCGGAGGATGTATGCCCGCGCACGAGATCGGTCCGACCCCCTGGTCCGTCCGAAGCCTGGCCGCCGTAGTAGCTGTCCTCACGACCACCGATGACTGGTTGCTCCTACGGTGTGCCCGGCTTGGCGTCGAGATTCAGCAGGAGGTGGTCGAAGAGGGCCGCGGGCGTCCCGGGACTGGCCGCTCGGAGAAGGAAAATCGGTCCGGTCGCTCGGTCCATCCCCATCGGGTCTGGGACGCGTGCCAGCCACCGTCACCTCTGGGAGTCAATCTGATCTCACTTGCTCCGTACCCCACACTCATGACGTCGCCGTCGACCTCGACCAGCTGGCAGTCCATAGCCTTGAGCCACTCCTGGACGACGCCGGTGAACCACTCCTCGCCCGGCGCCTCGAAGTTGCGCAGCAGCGCCGGGTCGGCGGTCGTCACGGGCCCGCCGCGGAAGACCCGGTTCAGGTGGGCCACGTTGATGATGTCGTGTCGCGTCACGAGCCGACTGTGCCACTGAGCCGGTCCACGGCGGGTCAGCCGCGCGCAACTCCACGTCCGCCCGGGCGATTGGCGTGCTGATCACACATGACGGACGGTTCACGTCCGCTTAGCCGCTTAGCCGCTAAGCCCGGGGTTGAGTGTGTGGCGGACCTCCCCGGTAGATTGAACGTTGCGGCGGCGTCGGGGGCCCAGCCCGGAGCAGCCCGTGCGACAAGGTGCGGGTCGGCTGGCGTCGGGCCGCTGCCCGCCCGGTCCGGGCGCTGTCGGCCCCCGGACCTGCAACGGCGAGCTGATGGACGCGTTTCCTGGGAAAGGGAACCGTCGGCCCCCCGCGCCTGAACGCAGGTACGCGTCGTCGTCCAGACCGGCAGTGTCCGCATGCGATGTCTCGCCTGTTGGTGAAAGTCCGAACCGTGCTCAGGCCCGTCCGGCGGCGGCCAGCGCTTCCCGCAGGTGGAGGCTGAGGAGGGCGCCCTCGTCGCCGTCGACGTCCACGGAGGCGCGTAGCTCAGGCAGGTGGCTTTCCAGGCCGGCCAGCAACTGGTCGAGGGCGGGCGCGCTCCAGGCGCGGGCGTCGGGGACCGAGGTGTCGTCCTCGTCCTGTTCCTCCCACGGCCGTTCCACGGCGATCCAGCCTGTCGCCGGGCTGTAGACCACGCCCTGGCAGTAGGACATGCCGGTGTCCTCGTCGAAGACGGTGCGCAGGAAGTAGTGCACCGTCACGGTGCCGGCCCGCAGTGCCTCCACCTGTGCGGGGGTGACCTGCGAGGAGGTGTCGAGGTGCTCCTGGAGCTCGTAGGCAGCGAACTGCCCGAGGTCCGGGTCTCCGCCACCGGGTGCGAGCAGCCAGCGCTCCATGTCCCAGCCCCCGAGCTCGGGGTGCAGACGGTGAAACCCCTCGTCCACGACGGGGCTGCCCGCCTCGGCCGGACCAGGAGTGACGGCCCTCGGCGCCCGTCGTGGGTGGTGCTTCTTGTGGCGTCCCATCAGCCCCTGTCCTCCTCGAAGTCGCCCTCCGACCGTGCAGTTCACGGCCTTCGCGCGGCGCCCACATCGTAGGGCCGCGCCAGCGACCCCCATTTCGAGTCGGTCACTTTCTGAAATCGCAAGCAAGCCGTCCGTGCACACCGCTACCCTCGCGTCGACGACCGCGATCGTCCCGAAGCGGAGGAGGGAACACGGTGCAATCGGTCACCGCACGGTTCACCCAGCTGCAACACCACGTCGCCCAGCGACGCGGTGCCGTCGAGGCAGCTGAGCCCGCCAGCCCAGGCTTCGACGAGACGCTGGCGGCCCTGCTGACCGCCACCGATGCCCTCCTCGACCACACCGGCCGGATCCCGAACTACGGGAAGCCCCCGCACGCCGGACCACCGAGCTCACGGTGCTATGGGGCTCACGCGGCCACACCGCCCTCACCGGCCTCACCGCAGCCGTGGTGATCCCCGGCTGGATCGCCTGGGGCTGGCCGATCCTGCTGCTCCCCCTGCTGCTGGCGGGCCTGACAGCGGGGTGGAAGGTACAACCGGTACGGGCCGGCCGCCCGCACCGGGGCCGCCGCGCGAGCGCGGTCCTGGCCGCGGTGAGCGCGCTGCTGCTGAGCGCGGTGGTCGACATGCTGGCCATGACCGGCACCGTGTCGTGCGTGGACGCGGCCGGCGCGCCCTCGGCCACCGGCACCTTCGAGCGGACGGTCACCATGCCGGCCGCCGAGTGCACGGGCGACGAACACGGCGACACCTCGACCACGACCGTCCACTGGCTCGACGGGACCGTCTCCACCTTCCGGTTCGACAAGATCGACGTCGTCAAGGTGAACGGTACGGCCTCACTGGTCGTCACCCGCGGCGTCACCCCCGACAGCGCACGCTTCGCCGGCGACACCGTCAACGCCGTGGGCACCAGCACCGGCACCGGCTGCGGCACCCTCGCCGGTGAGACCGCCGTCGACTCCACCCTCGTGCTCCGCCTCACCCAGTGACCGGCCCGGCGACCGCCACCCGCCCCGCCCGCACCCGAAGGAAGACCGGCATGCCGCTCCCCTCGACCCAGCCCCACCCGGCCCCGGCCGACCCCACCACCCCGAAGGCCCGCATCTACGCCATGCTGGACACCGACGGAGACGGAGTCGCCTCCCGCCACGACTACTTCGTCCGCATCGAACGAACCCGGCGGGCAACCGGACGCGACGACGACGATCCCCTGGTCATCGCCGCGCGCACCACGGGCGAACGCGCCTGGGCCGCGATGGACGCCAACGGCGACGGCCTGATGACCTACCCGGAGTACGAGGCCTGGGTGGACGCCGAGAAGTTCGACACCGTCTGCCAGTACGCCCTGGGCGCCCTGTTCGACCTCGCCGACGCCGACCAGGACGGCGCCCTGGACCGGACGCAGTTCACCACGCTGCGCCAGGCCCTCGGCAACCGGGCCGACAACGCCGACGCCGCTTTCGACGCACTGGACGGCGACGGCGACGGACGCGTCGGCCGCCAGGAGTACCTGGCCTCGATCCGCGCGTACGTCACCGGCGACGGCTCCCCCACGGGCGATGCCCTGTACTGACCCGCTCCCGCACCGCCCTCGCTCCCGCCTGGGCGGTCACCGGCTCTCACCGGTGTGCCGACGACGACGCCGGCTCCTCGTGCACCAGACCCAGCACCTCCAGGAGGAGCCGGCAGTTCTCCGGGCCGAGCGCGCGGGCGGCTATCTCCCTGCGCGCCCGGCGTCGCACCGCTTCCGGCACCTCTCCGCCCGCCGGTTCGAGAACCTCGCCCACGGACGCCGGATCCCAGTTCGCATGAACCACCACATCACCCCTTCGCATGCGGATGAACCGTCCAGGCTACTGCGCCGGCACTGAGCACCGGAAGGGCGACGAGCGCCCCGGCCAGGGGTGTCACAAGCCCAGGACTGGACAGGCGCAGGACAACAGCTTCCACAGCTTCCAGACGCGAGGACGGGACACCATGACCTCCAAGAAGCCGGCAGCCCACCACTCCATGGACGAAGGGCAGGCCAGCCGCCACCAGGGGCGCCAGCACGGCTGGTCGGGCGACATCGACGCCGAGCACCAGGAACCGAACGACAGCGCCCACCGCTCCTTCCATCCCGACACCTACGCTCCCGAGCCCGGCCCGGGGCGCGAACCCGCCGCCGAGGAGCACCGCGAGGTGCCCGGGAACACCGTGCACAGCGAAGGCTCGCGCGGTGAGGACCAGGGGCCTTCCGAGAACCGACGCGACCACGGCCCGAAAGGCCCCTCCGGCCGCCCGTCGGGGTCGTACTCGCCCAAGACCCGCACCGGCATCGACCCGAAGGAGTCGGACAAACCCGAACCCGGCCACTGACCGGCCCCGCCCGAAGGCGCCTGAGCCCCGGTTCCTCCAGCGTTCCCGTCCGGTAGCGCGACGGCGTGCGCGTGCGGACGCCACTGCGCAGCCCACTCCGTAGCCCACTCCGCCGCACGCCCGCTCGCACTCGACGGGGGCACGACCGGTGCGCCACCCGATCGGGGGAACCGAGTGGCAAAGGCCGGTGGCACGCGCCCGGTCGCGCGGACACTGGGCCGGCATCGACGGGTTCGTGGTCTGGGAAGGTGTGCTGAGCGATGGGGAAGAGCGAGATCCTGCTGGCTTTGCCCGAGGGGCCGGTCCGGTCGGGAGCCGCCGGCGAACAACTCCGCCGGGTGGGAAAGGAGTTGGAGAACCGGGGCTTCGAGCTGCGCTGGGCCGCCAGCGCCCGCGACGCCCGGGCCGTGCTGCAGACCGAGGCGGGGATCGCCGCCGCCGTCGTCGCCTGGGAGCTCCCGCCCGGAGCCGGGCCCGACTCCGGCGCCGGCCCCGGGCCGGGCGGTGCCCGGGACGGTGGCGCCGCCGTGCTGCGGACGATCGGGCGGCGCTTCAAGGACCTCCCCTCCTTCCTCGTCATGTCGGACGACTCGGAGCGGGAGTTCGAGGCACTGCCGCTGTGGGTCTCGGAGGTGGTGACGGGGTACATCTGGCCCCTGGAGGACACCCCGGCCTTCGTCGCCGGCCGGGTCGAAGCCGCCGCGCGGGCCTACCACAGCGACATCCTGCCGCCATTCTTCAAAGCGCTGCGCGGGTTCGACGACGCGCACGAGTACTCCTGGCACACCCCCGCCCACTCGGGCGGCGTCGCGTTCCTCAAGTCCCCGGCCGGGCGGGCGTTCTTCGACTACTACGGCGAGCGCCTGTTCCGCACCGACCTGTCGATCTCGGTCGGCGAGCTCGGTTCCCTGTTCGAGCACAACGGCCCGATCGGCGAGGCCGAGCGCAACGCGGCCCGGGTCTTCGGGGCCGACCGCACCTACTTCGTGCTGCACGGCGACTCCACCGCCGACCGGATGGTGGGCCACTACAGCGTCACCCGGGACGAGATCGCGCTGGTGGACCGCAACTGCCACAAGTCGGTGCTGCACGGGCTGGTGATCTCCGGCGCCCGCCCGGTCTACCTGGTGCCCACCCGCAACGGGTACGGACTCGCCGGGCCCCTGCCGCCGACCGGGACGGATCCCGCGGCGGTGCGCGCCCGGATCGCGGCCAACCCGCTGGCCGCCGACGCCGTCGACGCCCAGGCGCAGTATGCCGTGATCACCAACTCGACCTACGACGGCCTCTGTTACGACACCGTCCGGACGGCCCGCGCGCTCGCACCCAGTACGCCCCGGCTGCACTTCGACGAGGCGTGGTTCGCCTACGCCCGTTTCCACCCCCTGTACGAAGGCCGCTACGGCATGGCGGTCGGCCCGGAGACCTTCGACGACCCGCTGCGGCCCACGGTCTTCTCCACCCAGTCGACGCACAAGCTGCTTGCCGCCCTCTCGCAGAGCGCGATGGTCCACGTGCGGTCGGCCCCCCGGGCACCGGTCGAGCACGAGCGGTTCAACGAGGCCTTCATGATGCACGGCACCACCTCGCCGTTCTACCCCGGGATCGCCTCGCTCGATGTCGCCACCGCCATGATGGACGGCCCGCAGGGGCAGTGGCTGATCGACGAGGCCGTCACCGAGGCCATCAGGTTCCGCCAGGCCGTCGTACGGACGGCACGGCGGATCGCCGCCGCCGGCGACCGGCCCGCGTGGTTCTTCGGCGTCTGGCAGCCGGACACCGTCACCGACCCGGCCACCGGTGAGCGCTTCGACTTCGCCGACGCCCCGGCCGCGCTGCTGAGCCGGGAGCCGAGCTGCTGGCACCTGGAACCGGGGGCGGACTGGCACGGCTTCCCCGATCTCACCGAGGGGTACTGCCTGCTCGACCCGGTCAAGGTCACGCTCACCTGCCCCGGTGTCACGGCCACCGGTCAGACGGCGGACTGGGGCGTTCCGGCCCGGATCCTGACCGCCTACCTGGCCGGCCGCGGCATCGTCGTCGAGAAGACCGACAGCTACAGTACCCTCCTCCTCTTCTCCATGGGCATCACCAAGGGCAAGTGGGGCACCCTGATGGACGCGCTGATGGACTTCAAGGCGCTGCACGACGGCGACGCCCCGGTCGACCGCGTCCTGCGCGACCTCGTCGAGCAGTACCCCCACCGTTACGCGGGCCTGACGCTCGGGCAGCTCTGCCGGCAGATGCACGAACACCTCACCGGGGCCGAGCTGATCGACGCCCTCGACACGGCGTTCCGTGAGCTGCCCGAGCCGGTCGCGCCGCCCCAGCACTGCTACCAGCAGCTGATCCGGGGCGGCACCGAGCGGCTGCCGCTGGCGCGGGCCGCCGGCCGGGTCGCGGCCGCGATGGTCACCGTCACGCCGCCCGGGATCCCGGTGCTGATGCCGGGCGAGGCGGTCGGCGGGCCCGACGGTCCACTGCTGCGCTACCTGGGGGCGCTGGAGGAGTTCGACCGGCAGTTCCCCGGGTTCCGCAGCGAGACCCACGGCGTCACGATCGACCCGGCCACCGGCGACTACCTGATCGAGTGCGTCCGCGAGCCGTGACCGGCCGCCGAAACCCGGCGCCGTGCGCCGTGTGAGCGCGGCCGGGGCAGGGGACTCTCGTGCGATGAAAACGGAAATCACCGTGCAGGTCGACGGGGCCCCGCGTCGGCTGACCGTCGACACGCGCACGACGCTGCTCGACGCCCTGCGTGAACGGCTCGGAGGGCGCTGTCACGTTGACCGAGAAGTGGGATGATCTTCGGGGCGGTCGTGGCTGGGAGGGCCTGTCGTGGGTGTCGTGTCACCGGCGTACACGAGGCACCGGTACCCGGTCGAGGTCATCTCCCACTGCGTGTGGCTGTACTTCCACTTCCCGCTCTCGTTCCGGGAGGTCGAGGAGCTGATGCTGCAGCGCGGCGTGATCGTCTCGCACGAGACGGTGCGCCGCTGGTGCGCCAAGTTCGGCCAGGCCTACGCGGACGGGCTGCGCCGCCGACGGCCCACGGCGGGCGACAAATGGCATCTCGACGAGGTCTTCATCAAGATCAACGGGGTACGGCAGTACCTGTGGCGGGCCGTCGACCAGTACGGCAACGTCCTGGACATCCTGGTCCAGTCCCGCCGGGACGCGAAGGCCGCCAAGCGCTTCATGGCCAAGCTGATGAAGAAGCAGCGCCGGGTCCCGCGGGTGCTGGTCACCGACAAGCTCCGCTCCTACGCTGTCGCCCACCGCGAGCTCATGCCCTCGGTCGAGCGCCGCTCGCACAAGGGGCTGAACAACCGGGCCGAGAACTCCCACCAGCCGACAAGGCAGCGCGAGCGCGCGATGAAAGGCTTCCGCTCCATGGGTGCGGCACAGCGGTTCCTGTCCGCGTTCAGCGGCATCTCACCCCACTTCCGCACCCGACGACATCTGCGCACCGCCGCCGAATACCGGCTTGAGATGACCATCCGCTTCACCATCTGGGACCACGTCACCGGGAACACCGGCCTGCCCGCCGCAGCCTGACCCAAGCCCCGAGACCGGCCCCATCACACCCCGATACAGCATCAGATGATCAAGCACCCGTTAACGTGACAGCACCGTGGAGACCTGCTGGACGATGTGCAGGCTGCGGCCGGGGCGCCGGGCAGCCCCGCCGACGCCTCGGTCTCCAACGAGGACCTGGCCGCAGGCCGTTACGACCGGGCGCGCTACGGAGCGGAGGTCGCCTGAGCAACCTTGGCCCTCCAGGGAAAACCAGGGGGTTTCACGGTTTCCGTGCGGTGGGCGGGAGACCGGCGGACCGGCAGGCGGCGACGGGCGGACGGCCCCGCCGCGAACGCGTCCGCCGCCGACGTCTTGCCAGCGGACCGGCCCCCTCCCTACCGTTGAATGGCGCAAGCTGACAGACCGTCTCACAACCCGTCGTGCCACCCCCACGAAGGAGCGACGATGTCCAGGACAGGTCCCCGGCGCCGACTCGGCGTCCGATCCCTTTGCACCCTCGCGGTCGCGCTCGGCCTGCTCGCCCCGGCCGCCGCCACCAGCAGCGCCGCCCCCGGAGCCACCACGGCGCTACGGGAGGTGATGTTCGTCGGCAACAACTGGGACGGCACCGCCGACGTGATCGAATCCTCCGGCGCCCTCAGCAAGGTCGGACGGATTGACGTCATCCCCGACAAGGACCAGCGGCTCGCCGAGATCTACCTCAACCCCGTCAAGCTCGGCTACTTCCTCGGCATCCGGCTCGGCCCCGGTGAGGGCCACGACCAGTTCGTCGACGACATGTACAGCACGCCGGACGGCACCGCCGTGGTCGTCTCCCGGCCCAGCTTCGCCGACGTGGTCTCCCTCGACCTCGCCACCGGGCGGGTCAACTGGCGCTTCCCGGTGGCGGGTTACCGCGCCGACCACATGGCGCTCTCGCCCGACGGCACCCGAGTGGCGGTCTCCGCCTCCACCGCCAACACCGTGCACGTCCTGGACGTCCGCACCGGCGCCGAACTCGGCTCGTTCCACACCGGGGACAAGCCGCACGAGAACATCTTCACCGACGGCGGCCGGCAGCTGTGGAACATGTCCATCGGCAACGTCGAAACCGCCCTGGACGCGCCCTGGCTGGACTGGACGAAGGGCGACCGGCACATCACCGTCGTCGACGCGGCCACCCTCACCCCGATCCGCGAGATCGACATGCGCAAGCGCCTCGACGACGCCGGCCTCGGCGGCCTCTCCAACGCCGTCCGGCCCGCCGTCTTCTCCCCGGACGGCACCCGGCTCTACTTCCAGGTGTCCTTCTTCAACGGATTCCTGGAGTACGACGTGGCCGCCGACCGGATCACCCGGGTGAAGACCCTCCCGGTCGACCCGGCCGCCAGTACCGACCGCACCACCTGGCCCAACGACTCCCGCCACCACGGCCTGTCGATGAGCCCGTCGGGCGACCGGATCTGCGTCGCGGGCACCGTGGACGACTACGCGACGGTGGTCGACCGCGCCACCCTCCAGGAGGGGCCGCTGGTGCCCGCGTCCAAACCGTATTGGGCGACGGTGAGCGGGGACGGCAAGTCCTGCCTGATCTCGGAGAGCGGCGCGGACCAGGTCACCGCCATCGACTTCGCGACCGGCCGCAAGACCGCATCGGTCGCCGTCGGCCGCCACCCCCAGCGTGTCCGCCTCGGCCACGTCCCCACCGGCTGGACCGGGCCCACGAGGCCGTAGCGCGCCGAGCCCGTGGCGGAGCGTCGGTCCTCTTCGGCGTGGCGGCGCGTTCGTCCCGGGCCAGCTTCGAGCCCTCCTTCCCCCCGATCGAGCCCCGGCACGTCCAGCACGGGCGCAGCGCGGCGTTGGCCGTGCGGGCGGCCTCCAGCTGTTCTTCGGCCTCCCGTTCCAGGCGCTCCTCGCGGTCCTGGTGGCAGGGCCAGCAGCGGCCGCCGGGGCGGCGGGTCCACTCGACCTGTCCCTGGCGGCCGTACTCCCAGGTGCTCTCCTCCTCGGGAACGTCGCCGCAGTCGATGCAGACCGGGGAGTCCATCAGCTCCTGGTGGGCCTTGTGCTCCTCGTCCTCGCGGGCGGCCTGGCGCTGGTCGTAGGCGGCCCGGTTGTTCGGGTTCTCCAGCGCCTCGATGAGGGAGTGCCGGCCCGAGCGGCCGAAGCGCCACCACACCGGCCCGAGCGGGCCGTGCTCGGCCAGCAGCTGAAGGGTGGTCGCGACGATGGGCACGGCGTCGTCGTATTCGCGCCAGCCGTCGTCGTTGTAGTCGCGGACCTCCCTGCGCCAGCGGCCGCGCCAGCAGCCGGCGGACAGGTCCCCGATCGCTTCCTGGCGGTTGGTCAGCGCGGTGGGTCCGGCGTCGGTGACGACCAGGGCGACGGGCGGGTACCCGGCGCGGGTGTGGGTGCCGGGGTAGGCGCGGCGCCACCAGTGCACCGTCCGGTCGGCCGGCTCCCGGTCGGCGAGGGCCGGGTCGTTGTCGCGGACCGTGGTGCGGAACAGCTCGCGGTACCGGGGGAACTTCGCGGCGACGTCGGCCGGGGCCATGGTGGACCGGTCGACCTCGACCATCAGCACCGGCACCCCGACCTCCGGGGCCTGCCACACGCCGTCCGGACGCACCTTGCGCCGCCCGCCCGGCAGCGGGAACTCGGTCTCGGTCAACCAGGACCGCACCGTGCCGACCCCGCCCGCGGCCCCGGGCGCGCTGCCGCCCAGGACGAACGCGAGCACGGTCTCGTTGACCGCCATCGCGTGCTGGGCACCAGTACGTCCGGCGCCCCGAGCCGTACCTCCCATCTCCGAGCGGACCATCCCGAGCACCGCAGCGGCCGCATCCAGCCCGGCAGCGCCCTCCAGCCGCCACGTCTTGTGCCGATCCCGGGTGTTGCCGTCCGAGGCGACCAGGCCATGCAACGCGAGATCGCCCAGCGCGCCGCCGCTCCCCGCTACTCGTTCGGCGGTGGACTGCTTCGCGAACGCCGGGCCGACGGCGTGACCGGCCTGGAACTCTCCACCACTGCAGCCCCCTGGGGAGAGTGAGCGGCCCCAGTGGCACGCCAGCTCAGCCGGGGATGACCCAGCTGAACCGGCTCCCCCGTGGCGGGGACGCGCTGGCCGTGCAGGACCCGACGAGGCGTGCTTCGCCCTGTCAGAGCTGCGTCCATTGTCGGCGGGGGAGCAGCTGCCGCCGTGGGAGTAGTAGCGCAGACGCCGGCACCGGGGTGGTCGGCGTCCGCGCTGCCCTGGCGCAGCCAGTTGTCATCGACGCCGTCCGTGCAGGCGGCGAAGCCACCGCAACCCCCGCCCGCGACCGCGACCGCGACCGCGGGACCGTAGTCACTCCCCCACCGGCCCGAGTCCAGCCAGCCCGGTGGCCTCCACCCGCCCTCGGGGTGGAGGCCACCGCCACACCGTGCGGTCGGGGACCGCCAGGCACTGTGCCGTGGTGCGGACATGCGCGCGGGTGAGCCGGCCCTCGGTACGCATGGCGAGCAGACGGCGCACCACGGGAGCGCGCAGGACCTTCAACGACGCCACGTCCAGAGCGGGCTCGGCCCCGGCCGGCGCAGAGCCGAGCGGCTCCTGCGCGAGCTCGGCCACCCCGGCGACCACGACGACGTCGCCCTCCTGATCGCCCGGGTACGGCCCGACGGGTCGGGAAGCGGCCCGTCATGAACGATGGAGCGGCCGGGACGCCGATCGGGTGAGGGAGATGGTTTCCACCTTTCACTCCGCGATGCTTCGACTGCGGAGAGTTGTTGGTGGCCTAGCGTGATGACGCACCATCCCCGAGCGCCGGCCCCTGGCCTGGGTGGTCTGCCATGGCCGAAAGGGAATGACCATGCACGTTGTCTCCAGCCGCACCCCGCTCACCAGGGCCGCCCTCGCAGCCTGTGCGGTGTCGGTGCTGCTCTCACCGTCCGCGATCGCTGCCCGGGCGGAAGCCGGCACACCTGGGGGCGGCCGGGGCGCGGTGGTCACTCTGAGGACCGCGAGAGTCGGGGCACCCGGGAACCCGTCGGTCGCCGTGGTGCCGTTCACCGACGCGATCTACCAGTCCTGCGCCGACGCGCCACCGGACTCGACGGACTGCCTGACGGTCGGTAGCGTCGGCGCCCCCTACGAGATCGGACAGCTCGAGGTCACCGTGGGCCAGTGGGTGGCCTTCCTGAACACGGTCGACCGCCGCGGGCGCGATCCGCACGACCTGTACGACCGGAGCGAGAGCGCGGCGGCCTGGCCCAAGTACGGCCCGATCAAGTTCTCGCCCACCGCGGCCGCCGGCCACCACTACTCCGTGGCCTACCCCGAGTGGGCGGATAAACCGTACGGCTTCGCCGACTTCCTCAGGGCGGCCCGGTTCGTCAACTCCCTCTACAACGGACGTCTGGTCTCCAGGCGGACCGACACCAGCGGCGGCTTCGAGTACGTCACCTACCAGGTGGAACTATCGACGCAGACCGAACGCGGGATGTACGACCTCGCCCGGCCCGACGCCACCCGCGCCCACGACTCCGGCTTCGTGGTGCCCAGTCAGGACGAATGGATCAAGGCCGCCTACTACGACCCCAACGGCGGCGGCACCTACTCCTACTGGAAGTACCCGACCAACCCCGGCGTCTTCGGCGACGGCGACGCGAGCGCACCGTCACCCACCGTCCTCGACCCCGCCACGGGCGACGTCACGAACGCCGCCACCCAGCCGCTCGCCTCCTACCACGCCACCAACCAGCCCGCCCCGAGCTGGTGCCCCGGCCAGGTGCAACCGGCCGTCTGCTCGACCGTCAACCCCTTCGGACTGGACCCCCTCGCCTACCGCGCGTTCTACCAGGGCAGCCTCAGCACCGTCGGCCAGGCCCGGACCACCTCCCCGTGGGGCACCCTCGACCAGGGTGGCAACGCGGTCGAGTGGACCGACACCATCACCCCCGCACCCGCCGGTGGCGACTCCGCCCGGGTCTGGCGCCGGCAGCACGGAGGAGTCTCCAACGCTCCGGCCTACCAGATGTGGCCGTCCGCCGTCGGTCTGGAACCACAGGACAATCCCTTCTTCAGCCACGTCTATCCCTGGCTCGGGTTCCGGATCGGCGTGATCGGCGACCGCAGCCCCTGGGCCCCCTGACTCCCTGACACCCTGTCGGCGCCGTCGGACGGTAGCGGCGCGGGCAGACCGCCACAGCGGCGGACACGGCACGGACAGCGTCCCGGGCGCGCCGAAGCGACAGGCAACGGCGTGGCAGTACCCGGGGCTTGCGCGTGAACATGGCGGGCGTCCACGCAACGAGGAGCACAGGCGCAGCCAGCGGCGAAGGGTGTCAAGAGTCCGGCGTCGGCCGATGAACCCAGGGAAACCGGTCCGTCCGCACGCGGGCGCTGCAAGACGCGGGTGCGACGGTCGGTGGCATGCCTGTGCCAGTCGGGCGTGGGAGGGGAACCGTGCTCGGCCAGCAGCTGAAGGGTGGCGGCCACGATGGGCACGGCGTCGTCGTACTCGCGCCAACCGTCCTTTGCGGTGCGGTGCGGGAGCCGCACCCGCGGTGCGGTGCGCGCGGAGCCCGCGCGGCCTGTCCATAGGCGCGCCGCGCGCTGCTTGGGAGCGTGCCCGGCAGGTTCTGCGACCAAGGTTGCGGGGCCGTGCTGACATCTCACCGGCAGCGTTCTCACAGCCCCGGCAACCGGCTGACACCCTGCCGCCACCCGGCTGACATCCCCTGACAGCGCCCGGGTGGCCCGTCGATCGCCCGGTTCCGCAACCGGGTGCAGGCGCCCTTCCAGGAGCCGTACCCGGCGGGCAGGTACACCCACTGTGAGCCCACCACCCGGATCACCCTCGGCTGACTGAGGTCCTTGAGCAGCCGCTCACGTGACCGGCGCGAGCGTGGGGTAGACGTCCCGCCAGCGGTAGCGGGAGCTGTGATGGTGCCAGTGCACGTAGCCGGTCATGAAGCGGTCGAGGTGGGAACGTTGCTCGTCGCCGGCCAGCCGGTGGAGGCGGCGGTGGGTGGCCCGTGCTCCGGCGAGGGTTTCGCGGTAGGCGTCGAGGTAGGAGATCTTGCGTGTCATGGCGTGGCGATAGATCCGGCTGGCCAGGAAGTCGTCTCCGTCGACCGCCTCCTTGTAGAACGACAGCAGGTCGTTGAAGTCGTTGAGGAAGTCGACGCTGGGGCTCAGCGCCGCCGCCCAGAACCGCCGGTTGCTGCGGCTGTCCAAACAGGGGGCGGCGAACTGGAGCGCGGTGGAGAAGAGTTCGCAGTGGCCCGAGCGCACCCGGACGGACTCGGTGTCGATGTCGTCGCACGCGTCCGCGGTGAACTCGCCTTCCATCAGGACACCCGTCATCGCGTTGTAGAAGAACATCTTGTAGGTGGCGAGGAACGTGGCGTCGCAGAACCGGCCCAGGTCGTCGAACATGTACCGGGCGTACCGGGCGTTGGGCGATGACGAGCCCCGTTCGGGCAGCATCCCGGCCTGCAGGATGGCCTCGAACTCCACACGGTCACGCGCGCAAACGTCGTCGACGTAGGCGAAGAACGTCCAGGCCCGGCTAAGGGCGTCCGCCAGTAGGTGCCGAGCTAATCGGTAGTAGCAGGGCAGGCACGGTTCGCCCGATCATGGAGTTCTCTACGCTTCATGATCACCGGG
>NZ_JBVISA010000056.1:0-34218 GCF_055575755.1 Kitasatospora sp. NPDC034035
CCTCCCCGAGCACGGTCTCGGTCTCCTCCGTCACGCCGAGATCCTACGACCCCAAGTACGTCATCAGGTCCGTAAGTTATTAATCGTCAGCTCCCTGCGTTTCGACCGGTCCACCGCAGTCGTGCGGTTCTTCCGTGCGAACTCCGCCACGAACCACGGTTTTCCCGCAGCAGTACTCTCCGTCGGCCGGCTTCCTCGCCCGGCCTCCACGTGGATCGGCGTAGGACTCACCGGCACTTCCCCTGTCCCGGCATGGCGCCGGCCCTCACCTGCGACACCTCGGCCAGGATGGATCCTGTGACTGTGGGGTGAGCCACAGGAAATATCTCGGGTGGATATTCTGGTCAAGCGTCACGCAGGGGAATTTTCAAATACTGACTCATGTGCGCGGCGGGCTCGAAGTCTCACAATAAGGAGTATCCTGGAAAGTACCGGAAGAAGTTACCGGTAGGACGATCGCGAGGAGGCGAATATGCTGATCACTGAGGCAGGATCCCCGGCTCTGCGACCCGTGATCGAAAAAATGTCCGCCTTTTCGGTGGGAAAGATCACAGGGTGAATGGGGGTCAGGGGGGTGCGGATTCAGATCCTGTTGCCCCGGTCGGCGCTACGTTCATGCAGGCCGGAAGGCCGTTCCCCGCAGGAATGCGGGGAACGGCCTTTTCTGGGGCGGGGCCGTGTGCCGTGGTTCGGCGGAGGACGGGTTGTGAAGTCTCCCCTTGAGGTTGGACACGTGGAGACTGGGCGATGCAAGCCCGGAGGAAGCAGCACCAGGTGGGAATCAAGAGCAACATGGCCAAGCGGTACACGGCGGAGTTCAAGCGGGACGCGGTCGCGCTCGTCCGGTCCTCGCCACACCGGAATGTCACCGAGATCGCCCGGGAACTGGGGGGTCAGTCCGGAGGGGCTGCGGGGCTGGGTCAAGCAGGACAGGACCGACCGGGGCGCGGGCCGGCCGGGCGAGCTGACGAGCGCCGAACGCGAGGAGTTCACTCGGTAGCGGCGCCAGACCGTCGAGCAGCAGAAGACGATCGAGATCCTGCGCAAGGCGGCCGCCTATTTCGCGACCGAGACGACACGGTGATCCGCTTCCGTTTCGTTGATGATCACCACGGCGCGTGGGGCGTCAAGCGGATCTGTGCCGTCCTGGGGATCTCCCGGTCGTCGTTCTGTGCCTGGCGGGCCGGCGAGGCCGCCCGCCGGGCCCGCCTGCGCGAGGAGGAACTGCTCGCGGCCGAGATCACCGTGATCCACCTCGCTTCCGGAGTGCCTACGGCGTCCCGCGCGTGCATGCGGAACTTCGCCGCCAGAGCCGGGCAGTCAACCGGAAGAGGGTGGAGCGGATCATGCGCGAGCGCGGCATCACGGTCGTGACCCGGTGCCGGCGCCGTGGCCTGACCCGCCAGGCCCGCAAGCCGGTGTTCGTCCCGGACCTGATCGGGCGCGACTTCACCGCACCCCGCCCCGGAGTGCGGCTGGTCGGCGACATCACCTACCTGCCCATCGGCGACGGCCAGTTCCTCTACCTGGCAACGGTTTTGGATCTGCACTCGAACGGCTCGTGGGCTGGTCGATCGCCGACCACATGCGAACCGAACCCGTCACCGACGCTCTGAAGGCGGCCGCCGCGATCAGGGGTGGTGACCTGCGCGGCGCGGTTTTCCACAGCGACAACGGCGCCCAATGCTGTTCCAAGGACTTCGCGAAGGTCTGCCGCGAACTCGTGTCACCAGAAGCCGTGGGGCCGTGGGCACTTCGGCGGACAACGCCGCCGCGGAGGCGTTCAACGCGACGCTGAAACGCGAGACACTGCAGGGCGCCGAGCGATACCGACCTGAACCGACGTGTCGACCTGTGCGCGGCCCGCGCCGCCGCACAGCCCGACGCGATCGGCGTCGTCCCCTATCAGGGGACGATGACATATGGCGAATGAACCGTCGTGCAAACAGTCTCGCCTGGACGCTCCAGGCGCGCGGGGTGGAGACCGGAGACCGGGTCGCGGTCCTCATGGACCGCTCGGAACTCGGCCCTCGCGGATGTCGTAGACCGCGTTGGACGCACGAATGAACGCCGCAATATAGCCGGAGGCAGACCAGAGAGAGCCGACGAGGCCGATGATCGCCGGCAGTCCGCCGGTGCCACGGCTGGCCTGGAGCTGGGTCACGGCGGTGTGCAGGACGTCACGAGCCGAGCCAGGGGCGAGCTTCTGCAGATTGTCCGGAACGGCGTTGGTCGCCGACGTGCCGGTCAGCCCGAGCAACGAGACCAGCACCAGCAGAGCCGGGAAGATCGCCAGCACGCCGTAGTAGGTCAGCGCCGCGGCCCGGTCGAACAACTCGTCGTCCAGGAACTCCATGCCGGTAGGTTTGAGCACCGCGAACCAGCCCCCGACGGGAACGTCCGTCGGCCCCTCGGCTCCGGGCCGCCCGCCTCGACAGCCCCAAACGTCGTCGTGGCAGCGCGCTCTTGCTCCTGTTCACGCCGGTGTCTGCGGATCAGTCCCATGCCCCGCGTGTTCGCACCGACTGCTACCCGAACCGGCCAGTGGACCGGGCCGGAAAACGGCCTCGATCCGCGCGACCCCAACGCGGGAAAGTGCTGCGCGACGGCGCCCGCGACCGCCACGCGCAACCGCCTGAGGCCCTGCGCCAGGCCTCCTGCGGCGAGGCCGTCGGGAGGCGGCTGCGCCGGGCGAGATCGAACAGCGCAGGTCTGATGGCCGGGTCGTTACCGACGCACCCCTACTGATGTGGGACTGATCTCCGTAGCATCTCGCCATGGAGCTCGAATTCCGGCACCTCCGGATCATCTGCAGCATCGCGGACAGCGGCAGTTTGACGCGGGCCGCCGCGTCGTTGCGGCTGACCCAGCCCGGTCTCAGTGCCCAGTTGACGCGGATCGAGCGGGCGCTCGGCGGTGAGCTGTTCAGCCGCGCGCAGTCGGGTGTCGTCCCGACCGCCTTCGGGGAGGTGGTGCTGAGCCGGGCACGGGCGCTGCTGCCGACCATCGACGAACTGCTGGAGGCCTCCGCTCTCGCCGCGCGGAGGAGCTGTTCGCCGCACCGTTTCCGGCTCGGCTCCGTCAACGCTCCCCTGCTCGGCGGGTTGATCACGGCGATCAGGTCGCACCATCCGGAGGCCGAGATCAGTTCGCGGGGCCACGGATGCCCCGTCCCGCTCGTCGAGGACATCGCGGGCGGCCGTCTTGAGGCGGCCGTGGTGGGCGACAGCCCCGGTTATGAGCTCGTGCTCCCCCCTGGAGTCACCGTCGAGCCGATCGCCACCGAGCCGCTCTTCGTGGCACTGCCGGCAGCCCATCCGCTGGCGGCGCTGGAGGAGGTCGCGCTGGAGGATCTGGAGGAAGAGGACTGGGCCGCTCCTCGGCCGGACAACGACCGGATCCGTGAGTACTGGTCCAGGACCCTGCTCGTCCTGGGGCATCGCATGCGCGTCGTCCACGAGGCGGAGGGCCGACTCCTCCTGGACATCGTTCGCCACGGCCACGCGGTGAGCTTCTGCCAGGCCACCTTCGAGGAGGTCCCGGGCATCGCCGTACGTCCGATCGCCGGGAATCCGCTCTGGTACCGGCACCTGCTCGCCTGGCACGAGGAGGGGCCGTTGGAAACGTTGGGCCCCTCCCTCGTGCAGGACGTCATCGAGGCGTACCGGACGGCGTGCGCCCGCAGCACGGTCTACCAGGGCTGGCTCGAAAGGCACGACGGCGCCGTGCCGCCGCAGCGCACTGCGGTGGGCGTGTTGAGCAGTGGCGTGCCTCGCTCTGGGTGAGGCGCCCGGTGGTGTGACACGATCCGCGCGGTGGAGCCTGCGGCGGTGCGATGCGGTCGGCGCCTGTCGCACCGGCCGCACCGCCCGTTGGTCGGAGGCGTTCCGGTGCTACCAGAGCTAATCGCAGTGCTCCGGCCTTCAGGCCGGGGGTGAAGCGATTCTGAGTGATGCTCTGACGCGCAGGTCAGACGGGGTGGTTCTGTTGCTCGATGTACTGGCGTAGGACGCTGATCGGCGCGCCGCCGACTGAGCCCGCGAAGTACGAGCCGGACCACAGCTTCTGTGCGCGCCAGTAGTGGCGGACCAGTTCGGGGAACTCCTGGCGCATCCTGCGAGAGCTGACGCCCTTGAGGCTGTTGACCAGCTTGGACAGGGCGACCTTCGGGGGGAAGTTCACCAAGAGGTGGACGTGATTGTTCTCGCCGTTGAACTCGACCAACTCCACTTCGAAGTCCGCGCACACGTCTCGCATGATCTCTTCCATCCGCCGTAGGTGGGTGTCAGTGAACACCTTGTGCCGGAACTTCGGGCGCGTGAGGACGCACGGGCGGCCGGTCTGCCGTTCCCGAAGGCAGCCGAGCTGTCGAAGGCTCTGACGGAGGCGAAGAAGACTCCGGAACGGGCTTGGCTGGGGGACGTGTCCGCCGTGGTCCTACAGCAGTCGCTCAGGGATCTTGAGACCGCGTACGGCAACTTCTTCGCCTCCCTCAAGGGCACCCGCAAGGGCCCGAGGATCGCACCGCCCCGGTTCAAGTCCAAGCGGGACAACCGACAGGCCGTCAGGTTCACCGCGAACGCCCGCTGGTCGATCACACCGGGCGGGAAACTGAACCTGCCTAAGGTCGGCCCGGTTCCGGTCAAGTGGTCCCGCGTGCTGCCGGCCACCCCATCCACGGTGACCGTGATCAAGGACGCCGCCGGAAGGTACTTCGCCTCGTTCGTCGTGGAGACCGACCCCGACCTGTTGCCGACCACGGACACGGCCGTGGGCATCGATCTGGGGCTGACCCACTTCGCGGTCCTGTCGGACGGCCGGAAGATCGACTCACCGAAGTTCCTGTGCCGCGCCGAGAGGAAGCTCAAGCGCGCGCAGCAGGCCCTGTCCCGCAAGGCCAGGGGCAGCAGCAACCGCGACAAGCAGCGGGTCAAGGTCGCCAAGGCGCACGCCAAGGTGGCCGACGCCCGGCGCGAGTTCCACCACCAACTCTCCACTGCCCTCGTGCGCGAAAACCAAGCGCTCGCGGTCGAGACACTGGCGGTCAAGGGACTCGCCCGGACCCGCCTCGCCAAGTCGGTGCACGACGCCGGATGGTCCGCGTTCCTGAACATGCTGGAATACAAGTCCGGCCGCCACGGACGCGACCTGATCCGCATCGGACGGTTCGAGCCGACATCTCAGGTCTGCTCGCACTGCGGGATCAAGGACGGCCCCAAGCCCCTCCACGTCCGGGAGTGGACCTGTCGGGACTGCGGGACCGTCCACGACCGGGACGTGAACGCGGCCCGGAACATAGCCAAGGCCGCAGGACTTGCGGTCTCAGCCTGTGGAGCGCGAGTAAGACCGGGACTCGTCCCGGCACCGCGCCGTGAAGCAGGAACCCACCCGGACGCCGCGCCATCCGCGCGCAGCGTGGAGGGAATCACCGGCCTTCAGGCCGGTTGAGGAAGTCAAGGGGTCACCACTTGTAGGTCCAGAGGGTGTCGGTGGACGCGTCGGAGGCGTTCACGTAGATCCGGATGCGGGCGGTGTCGTCCTGGAACCACTGGCCGGGTTGCCAGGTCTGCATGTCCAGCGTGGCGCAGTTCCCGGTGGGTGGGACGGCTTTGGGGTTGGTGACCACCTGGATCGGCCCGTTGCCGGTGGTGATGGAGGTGTCGACCTTGTAGATGACGACGCCGGTGGCGCAGGCGCTGGAGTCGTTGTAGGCGGCCTTGCGGGACTCGGCGACGTAGGCGGTGGTGCCCCTGGTCTTGATCACCGCCAGCCGGTAGCCGCTGCCCCCGTACTCCAGCCCGGTCAGGGTTGTGGTGTACGTGTTCGCCGTGTCCAGGCAGGACACCTGGCTGTCGGTGATCCACCCGAACTTCCACGCCTCCCAGCCGAAGTACAGCGGGGCCGGTCCGGAGATCTTGCCCATGAGGTCCCAGCCGCCGACGTACTGGTTCAGGTCCCCGCTGAAGGCGTACAGGTCGGGCAGGCCGAAGGTGTGGCTGGTCTCGTGGTCGGCGACCTTGTATCCCCAGGACCACATGTCCTGGCCGAAGGTCACCGCCCAGTGGATCAGTACCCAGCTGCTCGTCGGCGGGTTCCAGACCCAGGTCGGGGAGGCGGGGTCCTGGATGAAGGTCGGGGAGTGGCCGATCGCGGTCGCGGTGGCGGTGGGCACGACGTAGAACATGTCGTACTGGGAGAGGTCGACGCCGGCGTTGGCCGCGGCGGTGAGCGCGTCCTTCACGTAGACCTGGTGCGTGGACCAGGAGAAGCCGCGTTCCCAGTTGTAGTCCGTGGAGTTCTTCGGCATGTGGACCCAGTCGGCGTACGGGACCTGGATGTCCAGCGTGGTCTGGCCGTAGGAGGCGTTCCGCATCCAGTCGTTGGCGCCCTTGAGCGTGTCATAGTACGACGTGAGGGGCAGGGCGGTGCCGGCGGCGTCGGGGAAGTCGACGTAGATCAGGCCGATGCGCTTGATGCCGATCGGGTTCTGGAACCGGGTGTAGTCGGTCTGCTGGCCCTCGTCGGTGTACCCAGTCGTCCCCTGCAGCGCGCAGGCGGAGGTGCTGCCGTTGTACGCGTGGGCGGGGTGCGCGGGGACGACGACCAGGGCCAGCAGGGCGGCCAGGACGAGGATGAGCGCTGCCGACAGGGGGCGCCGGGGTCTGACTGAGGGGTCCATGGGGGCCTCCGAAGGGATCGATCCGGTGACGAGCCCTGCTGGCTGTGCCCTGGCGGGTAGTCAGCCGGGTGTCCTGTGCGCTCCCGGGTACGGTCGGCTACTGCCGCCGTGCGGGAAGCGTGCAGGCTATCGTCCGGATCGATCATTGCCTTCGGTAGCTCCCAGCCCTCCATCACGTTGCGTTATGGAATCGGAGACCTCCCTTCCGAAGCCCTCTGGGCGTGATCACCTGGGTGCTCCGCCGGGCAGCATCGTGACGGTTCGCTCGGCGGTGAAGAACTGCAGCGCGGCGGTGCCCTGTTCGCGGGCGCCGTGGATGGCCGCCTTGGCGCCGCCGAACGGCAGGTGGAAGTCGACACCGGTGGAGGGCGCGTTGATCCGGATCATGCCTGCGTCCAGGCGGTCGACTGCGGTCAGCGCCAGGTCCAGGTCCTGGGTGTGCACGGAGGTGGCGAGGCTCTGGGGACTGGAGTTGGCCCTTGTGATCGCCTGGTCCAGGTCCGCCGCGGGCAGCAGGACGGCCAGTGGGCCGAAGAACTCCTCGGTCAGCAGCGGGTGCTCCTCCGGGACGCCGGTCAGCAGGGTCGGCTCCAGGAACCATCCCGGCGCGTCGATCCGCTGTCCGCCGGTCACCGTCTCGGCCCCGGCGGCGCGGGCCGAGTCGACCGCGTGGGTGAGCCGGGAGAGCGCGGACTCGTTGATCACCGGGGCGAGTTCGACGTCTGCCAGGGCCTTGGCGATCGCGGCGCGCAGCGGCCGGTACGCGTCACCGACGGCGATCACCCTGCTGGTAGCGGTGCACTTCTGCCCGGCGTATCCGGCGATCGCGGCGGCCAGGTGGGCGGCGGCCTGCTCGATGTCGGCGTCGGGCAGCACCAGCGCGGCGTTCGCGCCGCCCAGTTCTGCCTGTACCGGTACTCCGCGGGCAGTCGTGGTGGCGACGACGGCCCGGCCCACGGCGGTCGAGCCGGTGAACGAGACCACGTCGGCCGAGCGGACCAGTGCGTCACCTTCGTCGGCCCCGCCGGGGACGACGGTGAAGACTCCTTCCGGCAGGGCAAGGAGCTCGGCCAGCCGCAGGGCCAGGGCGGTCGCCTCGGGTGCGGGCTTGAGCACGACGGTGTTGCCGGTGGTCAGTGCGGGCGCGGCCTTCCACGTGGGGATGGCGAGCGGGAAGTTCCACGGGGTGATCAGCCCGGCCACACCGTAGGGACGCCGACGGGTCAACAGCAGTCCCTCGCCTGCGGCCGGCTCGTGCACCGTGCCGGTGGGTGCGTACGGTGCCTGGGCGTAGTACCGCCAGATCGCGGCGGTGCGGGCCACCTCGGCGCCGGCCTCCGCGAGCGGTTTGCCGACCTCGCGCACGGTCAGCTCGGCCAGTTCGGCGGCGTGTGCCTCGATCGCCTCGGCGGCCTTGCTCAGGGCGGCGGATCGGGCGGCGGCCCCGGCGGCGAGTCAGCCGGGCTGGGCGGCCCGGGCGCGCTCCTCGGCGGTGAGGGTCTGGTACTCGCCGAGCGAGCCGTTGGGGACGACGCCGTCGCAGCCGTTGTCGACCAGCCAGCGGACGTGCTCAGCGTAGGCGTCGTAGTCGACGGACAGGTCGGGGCGCAGCGGCAGCGCGGTGGCGACCATGATGCCCCGCCAGGGCCGGGTGGCGTCATGCGATGCGAAGGACATGCGAGAACTCCTTGTGGGGTGTGACATTTTACTGGCGGGCAGGGGATGGCTTGGGTGATGCCGGCCACTGGGCTCACTGGTCGGCGAGTTGGGCCAGGGGAATGGGGCAGGTCGGCGGTCGGCGGTCGGCGGTCGGCGTCGGGTGCCGGTCGGCCGGTCAGGCAGCCGACGGCCAGGCCGCACATCCAGCCTTGGCACCAGCCCATGCCGGCGCGGGTGAGGAGCTTGGCGGTGCGGGGGTCGCCGGCGCCAGGTCGGCCACGGCCGCGCGGATGCGGCCGGTCGGGACCTCCTCGCAGCGGCACACGTCCGTGTCGTCGTGCAGCCAGGCGGTCCAGCCGGTGCCGGGGCAGTGGGCGGCGCCCATGAGTTCCGCGAAGGCGCGGCGGCGGGCGCGGTGGCGGCGAGCGGCAGCCGGCGCCGGGCGTGCGGCCACGGCGTACGCGGCCAGTTCGCCCTCGGCGATCGCCAGGTCGGCGCCGCCGATGCCGCAGGTCTCGCCGGCCGCGTACGGGCCCGGCAGGCTGGTGCGCTGCCGGTCGTCCACGGCCAGGGCCCGCACGCCATCCGCGGTGATTGGCGAGCCGAGGTAGTCGCTCGCCTCGATGACCGAGGGCACGTCGGCTCCGGCCGCTGCCAGGGTGGCCACGACGGCGAGCAGCAGCGGCCCGCTGCCGGCGACGAAGATCCGCCGGCCGGGCAGCGCGAGGCCGCCCTTGAGCATGGCCTGGGCGCCTCCTGCGGTTACCACGCCGGGCAGGGGAACGATGCCCGGCGGGCCGGGACCGGCTCCCGGCCAGGTGTCAATCCTGGCCGGGAGTGTTCGCGCCGGTCGGAGCGGAGCTGCTGTGGGGGTCTCCCTGCAGCGTCACGGCGCGAGCTGAGGGGTGGTCACCGCCGGCTCTACTGCTTGGTGACCTGGATGGTGTCGGAGAGCGGACCCTTGCGCAGCACGTCGATCTTCACCCCGGTGGCGGGGTCGGTGAAGGACTGGCCGGGCTGGTAGGCGGCCATGTCGAGAGCGGTGCAGCCGCTCGGCGGGGTCGCGCCCGGGTTGCCGTTGACCACCTGGACGGGCCCGTATCCCGTCTGGGTGGAGGTGTCGACCTTGTAGATCAGCACGCCGGTGGAGCAGGCCTTGGCGTCCCCGGCGACGGCTCGGCGGGATTCCGCGACGTACGCCGTGTCCTCACCGGTGCGGACCATGGCGATCTTGGTTCCGCCGGGGCGTTCGACGGCCTTCAGGTGGACGGTGCGACTGCCGGAGGCGGGCAGGCAGGCGACCTGGCCGTCGTCGATCCAGCCGAACTTCCAGCGCTCCCAGCCGGTGTGCTGCGGCGCCGGGCCGGCGATGTTACCCATGAGGTCCCAGCCGCCGACGTAGGGGTGGACGTCGGTGCCGGTGAAGGCGTAGAGGTCGGGCAGTCCGAAGGTGTGGGAGGTCTCGTGGTCGGCGACCTTGTAGCCCCAGTGGTACATGTCCTGGCCGAAGGTGATCGCCCACTTGATCCGGGTGCCGTCGGCGGTGATGCCGGCGGTGGTCGGGTCGTAGAGGTAGGTGGGCGAGAAGGTGATCGCGGAGGCGGACTTGGTGGGGACGATGTACAGCATGTCGTACTTGGAGAAGTCCACGTACGGATCGGCGGCCTGGACGGCCTGCTTCACGTACAGCTCCTGCTCGTCGAACGTGATGCCGCGCTGGAATCCGTAGGAGGCGGAGGTCTGCGGCATGGTGATCCACCGCTTCAGCGGATCGATGTCGAGGCGGAGCTTGCCGTAGGAGTCCTGCTTCATCCACTCCTGCGCGGGGGCGAGTTCGCGGTAGTAGTCGTCGACGGATCCGGCGGCCGGTGCGTCGGAGAAGTCGACGAACAGCATCAGCACGTGCTTGGTGCCCAGGGGCTGCTGGAACTGCGTGTAGTCGGTGTTGTGGCCTTCGTCGGTCCAGCCGGTCTTCCCAGGCAGGGCGCAGCCGGAGGCGGGCGCGACGATGGTGGCCCGGGCGGTATCCGCAAGGGCCGGGGTGGCGGCGACCAGGGGGAGGGTCGCGGCAAGTACGGCGGCGAGGGACTCGAGTCTCATCTCTTCGTTCCTTTCCCACCGCAGGGGCGGGGTGGTGGGGGATCAGATGCGCGCGGCGGCAAGGTCCATCAGGCGGGCGAGGACGCGGTCGCCGGAGGCGGTGACCCCGTCGTGCTCCCACTCGTTGGTGACCCAGGTGCGCAGGGAGCCGACCGTGCGGGCGGTGCGCAGGGACAGGCCGGCGTCCACGTACATGTCGTCGTGGTAGATGGCGGCGGCGATCGGGACCCGGTTCGCGGCGAGTCGGACCGGGTCGTACAGGGCGGGCCAGTCGGTGCGTTCGGCGAGCAGGTGGACGGCCTCGGCGAACGGGCGCAGCCCGGTGATCTCCTCGAACGTCCAGGGGTGGAACATCTCGCCGGTGAACAGCAGGGGGTCGGCGTCCTCGGCGAACTCGGGACGGGTGGCCATGGCCCGGGCGGCGGCCCAGCCGGTGGCGGCTCCGGGGCGGCCGTAGATCGACTCCTGGAGGGCGGCGAAGAGCGGGTTGTCGGTGAAGGCGGTCAGGTTCATCACCTGGTGCAGGAAGGTGGCCGAGGGCTCGCCGTCGAGGTCGAGTGCCTCGTCGAGCAGCCAGTGCAGGCGCTCGAAGCCGTCTCCCATGCCGAGCATCAGGCCGAGGATGCGCAGCCGCCGTACCGTGAGCCGGTCGCCGTCGGGCAGGTGGACCGGGCTCCGGTCGAGGAGATCGGCCAGCCTGCACACGAGTTGGCGGTCGCCGGGGTAGCGGGCGTAGTACGCGGTCGTCTTCTCCCGGACCCGGGGGTACGTGGCCGCGTAGACGTCGTCGGCGGTGGTGTCGAGGCCGGGCAGGCCGCCGGTGATGTAGCAGGCGCGCAGGCCTTCGGGGGCGAAGGAGAGGTAGCTGAGGGTGACGAAGCCGCCATAGCTCTGTCCGAGGGTCTCCCATGGCTCGTCGCCGCATAGTTGGCGGCGGATCAGTTCGGCGTCGGCGACGATCGAGTCGGCGCGGAAATGGGCGAGGTGGTCGGCCAGGTCACGGGCGGCGCCGAACCGGGCGGCGGTCCTGGCGGTCAGCGGTGTGGAGCGGCCGGTGCCACGTTGGTCCAGCAGCAGCACCCGGTGGCTCCTGAGCGCGTGGCCGAGCCAGCCGGAGGTGGCGTTCAGCGGGCGGGGGGACTTCCCGCCCGGGCCGCCTTGGAGGTAGAGCAGCCAGGGCAGCCGGTCGTCGGCCCGCGCCGGATCGACGACCTCCCGGGCGAACACCTCGATGGTTCCCCGCGCGGGGTCGGTGTGGTCGAGCGGCACGTCGAAGGCGTGGTCGGTGATGGCGAGCCCGGACAGCCGGTACTGGGCGCGGATCACGGCGTCCTCTCGGGGTAGTGGCAGGCGACTTGCTGTCCGGGGGCGATCGTCCGCAGCTCGGGGCGTTCGGCGGCGCAGAGTTCACCGGCCTTGGGGCAGCGGGTGCGGAAGCGGCAGCCGCTGGGCGGGTCGAGCGGGCTGGGCAAGTCGCCGTGGAGCACGATCCGCTCCCGCCCGCGTTCGGCGTCCGGGTCGGGCAGGGGCACGGCGGACAGCAGGGCGTGGGTGTACGGGTGTGCGGGGTGGGCGAACAGGGTGTCGCGGTCGGCGGTTTCGACGACCGATCCGAGGTACATCACGGCGATCCGGGTGCTGATCTGGCGCACGGCGCCGAGGTCGTGCGCGATGAACAGGTAACTCAGCCCGTACTCGTCCTGCAGGTCCTTGAGCAGGTTGAGGATCTGCGCCTGGACCGAGACGTCGAGGGCCGAGACCGGTTCGTCGCACACCACCAGCTTCGGGCGCAGGGCCAACGCCCGTGCGATGCCGATGCGTTGGGCCTGTCCGCCGGAGAACTCGTGGGGGTTCCGGTCTGCGTGTTCCGGTCGCAGCCCGACCCGGGTCAGCAACTCCTCGACCGGTTCGCCGGGTTCGAGGCCCTGGTAGCGGGAGGGTGCGGTGAGGATCTGGCGGACGCTCTGGCGGGGGTTGAGCGAGGAGAAGGGATCCTGGAAGACCATCTGCAGCTCGCGGCGGAGCGGGCGCAGGGCCGTCTCGTCCAACCCGGCCAGGTCTTGCCCGGCGAAGTGGATACTGCCCGAGGTGGGCCGTTCCAGGCGGGTGATCAGTTTGGCGACGGTGGACTTGCCGCATCCGGATTCGCCGACCAGGCCGAGGGTCTCGCCGGGCCCGACGGTCAGGGAGACTCCGTCGACGGCTGCGACGTGGCCGGCCAGCCGCCGCGTCAGACCGTGGCGGACCGGGAAGCGCTTGACGAGGTTCCGCGTTTCGAGCAGAACGGTGCGACCGCCTCCTTCCGCTGCTCGCCGGTCCGCCTCACTCACCGTGCTCCTCCTGATGGCTCGCTCGCTCATGTGGTGGCTCCCAGGGTGGGCAGCCGGTCCGGCAGGGGTCCGTCGATGCGCGGGACGCAGGCGAGCAGGCCGCGGGTGTACGGCTCCCGCGGCCGCTGGAAGACGTCCCGCACCGGGCCGCGTTCGACGGCGCGGCCCTGGTGCATCACCACGACCTGGTCGGCCAGCCCGGCGACCACGCCCATGTCGTGGGTGATGAGCATGATGGCCGTGCCGGCTTCCTCCCGTAGCTCGCGCAGCAGTTGGAGGATCTGCGCCTGCACGGTGACGTCGAGCGCGGTGGTCGGCTCGTCGGCGATCAGCAGGTCGGGTTCCAGGCACAGCGCCATCGCGATCATCACGCGCTGGCGCATTCCGCCGGAGAACTCGTGCGGGTACGAGCGGGCCCGTCGTTCCGGCTCGGGGATGCCGACCCGGTCCAGCATGCGCACCGCGACCCGGTGCGCCGCTCTGCGTCCGGCGCGGTGGTGCGCCCGGTAGGCCTCGGCGATCTGGAAGGCCACCGAGTAGTACGGGTTGAGGCAGGACAGCGGGTCCTGGAAGACCATCGCGATCCGGTTGCCTCGCAGTCGGCGCAGCGAGCGCTGGTCGAGTGCGGTCAGCTCCCGACCGTCGAAGTGGATCTCGCCGCTGACCCGGGCGTCGCGCAGCAGGCCGAGGACGGCCAGGCTGGTGACCGACTTGCCGCTGCCGGACTCGCCGACCACGCCGAGCACCTGCCCCGCGTCCAGGTCGAGGTCGAGCCCGTCCACGGCGCGGACTCCGGAGCGGAACTCCACGGCCAGGTCACGTACTGTCAGCAGGGTCATCCGAGGGCCCTCACTCTCGGGTCGAGCACCGCGTACAGCAGGTCCACCAGCAGGTTGGCGAGCACCACGAAGGAGGCCGCGAACAGGGTCACCCCGAGGATCACCGGCTGGTCGGCGGAGGCGATCGCATCGGCCGCCAGCTTGCCGACGCCGGGCAGGCCGAACACCGACTCGGTGATCAGCGCGCCGCCGAGCAGCGCACCCAGGTCCATGCCGAAGATGGTCACGACCGGCATCAGGGCGGGCCGCAGGGCGTGCCGCCGCACGACGGTGATCTCGGGCAGGCCCTTGGCGCGGGCGGTGCGCACGTAGTTCTGGCCCAGGCTCTCCAGCATCTCGCCGCGGGTGACCCGGGCGTAGATCCCGGCGTACAGCATGGCGAGGGTGATCCAGGGCATCACCATCGACCGCGCCCAGCCGACCGGGTCGTCGGTGAACGGCACGACCTGCGGGTACGGCAGCAGTTCGAGCCGCACCACCAGCAGGTACTGCAGCACCAGGGCGGTGAGGTAGATCGGCAGCGACACCCCGCCGAGGGCGGCCGTCATCGCGGCCCGGTCCCACAGGCTGCCGCGGCGCAGGGCCGAGACCACCCCGGCGCCGACGCCGACGGCGAGCCACAGCACGGCGGCACCGACGGCGATCGAGAAGCTGACCGGCAGCCTGCTGGTGAGCAGCTGCCACACCGGCTGGTCGGTCTGGAAGCTGAAGCCCAGGCACGGGAAGGGGCAGTTGACGGCCTGCGCGCCGCTGCCGTACGTCCGGCCGGAGACGATGCCGGCCAGGTAGTCGCCGAACTGGGTGAGCGGCGAGTGGTTCAGCCCGAGGGTGGTGCGGATCTCGGCGATCCGCTCGGGGCTGCACGCCTTGCCGCAGGCGCCCTGCGCCGGGTCGGCGGGCATCAGGTAGAAGACGGCGAAGGTGGCGGCGCAGATCACCAGCAGGATGGCCGCCGTGACGGCCAGTCTGCGCAGGAGGTAGAGGATCATCGTCGCTGGCTCCGGGGGTCGAGCGCGTCACGGACGGCGTCGCCGAGCACGTTGAAGGCGAGCACGGTGACGAACAGGAAGGCGCCGGGGATCAGGAAGTAGGCGGGGTCGGCGGCGTACCAGGGCACCGCGGTGGCGATCATCTGGCCCCAGGAGGCGGTGGGGGCCTGGACGCCAACGCCGAGGAAGGACAGGCCGGCCTCGGTGGCGATGTAGCCGGGGATCGACATGGTCGCCACCACCAGCACCGGTCCGGTCAGGTTGGGCAGCACCTCGCGCAGCAGCAGCGCCCGGCGGGAGGCGCCGAGCACCCGGGCGGCCGCGACGAACTCGCCCCGCGCGAGCACCATCGCCTGCCCGCGCACGATCCGGCCGACGTAAGGCCAGCCGAAGAAGCCGAGGACCACGACCAGCAGCAGCCGGCGGTCCGTGCCCGGCGCCGCCGAGATCAGCGCGATCATGAAGATCAGGCTGGGGAAGGACAGCAGCAGGTCCATCGTGCGGCCGATCGCGGTGTCGACCCACCCGCCGAAGAACCCGGCGACCAGGCCCAGCGCCGTGCCCACCACCACCGAGAACACGGTGGCGAGCACGGCGATCAGCAGGGACACCTGTGCGCCGTACACCACCCGGGCGAGCACGTCCCGGCCGTTGACGGGCTCCACGCCCAGCCAGTGCCGGGCGCTGATCCCGCCCGCCGCGCCCCGCGGCAGGCCGCCGAGCGCCGGGTCCACCGCGTCGCCGTGGAAGGCCGTCGGCGAGCTCCCGGCGATCCAGGTGATCAATGGCGCGGCCAGCGCGACCAGGACCAGCCCGGCCACCACGGCCAGCGCCAGGGCCGCGGAGCGCTGGGCCAACAGCCTTCGGATGACGGTCACTTGCGCAACCCCAGGGAGACCAGGTCGAGCCTGCCGACATAGGCGACCTGCCCGTACGCTCCGGTGACGTTCGGACCGACGAGGATCGGCGCCTTGTCCCACAGGAACGGCACCACCGGGGCGTCCCGCATGATCTGCTCGGCCAGCTGGCCGTACGCCGCCTGGGCCGCGGCCGGGTCGCCCATGGCGGCGATCGTGTCGATCTGCGCGTCGACGGCCGGGGAGTCGTACTGCGCGTAGTTGTTGTTGCCCTGGGCGGTGATCAGGCGGCCGTCGAACACGATCGGCAGGTACGTCGAGGCGCCGGGCCAGTCCGGGGACCAGCCGGCGATCACCAGGTCGTGCTCCTGGGAGGTGTTGCCGACGGTGCTGTAGAAGGCGGAGGAGCTGATCTCGTTGATCTTCACGGTGATGCCGGCCCGGCCGAGCGAGGCCTGGACCGCCTCGGCCTGTGCCTTGCCGGTGGCCGTGGCGGGGGCGTCGAGGGTCAGGGTGAGGTCGGAGGCGTGGCCCGCCTCGGCGAGCAGCGCCTTGGCCTTGTCCGGATCACCCTTGCCGTCCTTGCTCGGGTAGGGGTCCTCGGCCGGGTAGCCGAGGGACGGTGGCAGTAGGCTGGTCGCCAGGTCGCCGGCGATCGGGCCGCCGCGGGTGGTGCGCAGGGCGTCCTTGTCCAGCGCGTAGGCGACGGCCTGGCGCACCCGGACGTCGTCGAGCGGCTTGTGCTTGGTGTTGATGCTCAGGTAGCGGGTGTTGATCGAGTCGCCGGTGACCAGCCGGCTCTTCAGCCGCGGGTCGTTCAGCACTCGCCCGACCGAGGCCGGGCCGATCGGCTCCATCGCGACCGCGTTCGCGTCCTCCCCCTGGCCGGCGATCAGCCGCTGGTCGACCACGGCGGCGTCCAGGCCCAGGTCGATGACGACCTTGTCGGGCATGGCTTTGCGGACGGTGTCGGCGGCCGGGTCCCAGTCGGTGTTGCGGACCAGGGTGAGCTGCTTCTTGGGGTCGAAGCCGTCGATCTTGTACGGGCCGGAGGAGAACGGGCGGGAGTCGTAGTTGACGCCGGTGTCCTTGTCCTGCGGTACCGGGGCGAACATCGGCAGCGACGCCGCCGAGCCGAAGTCGGCCACCGGCTGCTTGAGATGGAAGACGACGGTGTTGTCGTCGGGGGTCCCGATCGAGGCGAGCCCGGCGGGATCCTTGTACGGCCCCTTGTAGCTGTCGCCACCCACCAGCCACATCCGGGCGTACGGGGGGCCTTCGGGCAGCTCGGCGGCGAAGGTCCGCTCCACGCCGTACTTGACGTCCGCGCTGGTGATCGGCCGGCCGTCCTCGAACTTCACACCGGGCTTGAGCGTGAAGGTCCAGGTCCTGGCACCGTCGCTGGGGCGCCCGGTGTCGGTGGCCAGGTCGGGCACGATCTTCCCGCCCGCCTGCCCCGGCGCGGCGGCGAAGGTGGTCAGCGTCCGGTAGATCAGTCGGCCCACGTCCTGCGAGGACGTGACGTAGTTACGTGCCGGGTCGAGATGCTCCAGGTCGAGGGTGGACAGCACGTGCAGCGTGCCGCCCTTCACCGGGGCCGCGTTCGGTCCGCCGGCGACGCCGCTGTCGGATCCCGTGCACCCGGCAACCGACAGCAGCCCCAGGGCCGCACCGAGGGCCAGCCCGACTCTTCGCTGTCTCACGTCTTCTCCTTGCACGATGTGACATTTCATGCGTGGGAGAAGAGTGACCGACCGGGGGACGTCCCAGAAGATCCCAGTGCACCATCACATCGTGTTATGGCCTTCGCACGGGACCTCGCCGTAGATGGCGTAGACGTGCCCGGGGTCGGACTGTCGCTGCCGAGGCCTGAGTTATCGGGCGGGAGGGTTCGGTGCGTTGACGGCGGACCAGGCGTGGCGGTAGTTGGTGGTGATGCGGTTTCCGAGAGCGGCTCACCGAGACCGCCCGCAAGCTGAGCTTCCTCGGACACGTGCGTTCAGCGGGTGTCCGGGTAGTCGGGGCGGGGTCGGGACGGCGGGGCGCCTCATAACACGTCGTTATGGGGAAATGGATGCTGGCGGAGCCGCCCGCCTGCTCAGCATCCTGTCCTGGAGACCGCCACCCACCCATGGAGTGATGATGATGCGTGCGAGGAAATGGGCCACCGTCTGCGCAGGATGCGTGACGTTCGCGGCGTCGATACTCGCCGGCACCACGGCCGAGGCCTCCGTGAGCCCCGGAGGTGGGGCGGACAAGGCAGGTGGCACTGCGGGATCGGTTCACAACCAAGGCCGGGTGAATCTCTATACTCCGGCCTCGAACCAGATCGTCGAGCTGTCGACCAGCTTCGTGGTCCCGCCGATGCCGTCCAAGGTCGGCACCACCTTCCTCTGGCCCGGACTCGAGCCCGTCGACAACGGAGTGAACTTCGAGCCGATCGGCAAGGGGGTGCTGCAGCCGGTCCTGACCTGGGGGCCGAGTTGCGCGCCTGCGGCGGGCAAGCCTGCTGAAGCGTACTCCTCGTGGTGGATCTCCGGACAGTATGTCAACACGCTGGGGAGCCAGCCCGGGGACCAGGGATGCTTCTCGGGAGCGGCAATGCTGGTGAAGCCCGGTGACAAGTTGGAGGTCGACCTGAAACTGGAGTCGGCCAGTGGCCAGTGGGTCCAGACCATCGGCGACAAGGGGAAGCGAGTCTCCTTCAGCTTCGACCTCCAGGGCCAGGCCCAGGACCGCGTGATGTTCTACATCGAGAACTACGACGGCGCCCCGTACGCCGGTCCGCTCTCCTTCTCGCACACGACGGTCACTTTCGCGAAGGCGGACAGCAGCACCTGCCTCAGTTGGGCTGCGGTGCCCGGCGTGTCCGGCGTGCGGTCAGCCAAGCACGGCCGCAAATGCGTCATCAACACCGCGACCGTGGCCCTCTGACCGGTTTGCTCGCCAGGCGGCCATCCCCGAAATCGGCCACCCGCGCTCATGGCCTCGCCAGAGTTGCTCACCTTGGTTCCCCGCCTGTGGGCGGCTGGAGCCACGCAGCCTGGGCTCGGCCAACCCGCATGTCTGGGTGATCGCCGGCGGCCATACCGTCTCGATGGCTTCGGGCAGGCCCTTCAGGCCGTCGCAGACGACCATGCACACGTCCTGGACGCCGCCTGGACGCCCCGGTTCTTGATCTCTGTCAGCACCTGGAGCCAGTACTTGACGCCCTCGCCGCCGTCGCCGGCCCACAGGCCGAGGATGTCGCGGGTGCCGTCGACGGTGACCGCCAGGGCGACGCAGACGGGCCGGTTCGCCACCTGCCCGTCGCGCACCTTCACATGCACGCAG
Organism: Kitasatospora sp. NPDC034035; assembly: GCF_055575755.1. Taxonomy (NCBI): domain Bacteria; kingdom Bacillati; phylum Actinomycetota; class Actinomycetes; order Kitasatosporales; family Streptomycetaceae; genus Kitasatospora; species Kitasatospora sp. NPDC034035. The sequence continues at coordinate 18,787 of NZ_JBVISA010000056.1, forward strand.
TCGATGAAGATCACCGGACAGACCGGGTCGAGCGGCCGGTTCCGCCACTCCGTCATCCCGTCGATGACCTTGTCGGTGATGGTGGAGATGGTCGTCTTGGACACGCTCGCGCCGTAGACCTCCGCCAGGTGGGCGGAGATGTCGCCGTGCGTCAGGCCGCGCGCGGACAGCGACAGCACCATCTCTCGTCCACGCCGGTCAGGCGGCGCTGCCGCTTCTTGACGATCTGCGGCTCGAAGCTGCCCTCCCGGTCGCGAGGCACCTCGATCTCGACCGGGCCGACCTCGGTCAGGACGGTCTTCGGCCGTACTCCGTTGCGCGAGTTCCCGCTGCCCGCCCCGGCCGGGTCGTGCTTCTCGTATCCGAGGTGGTCGGTGATCTCGCCCTCCAGGGCGGACTCCAGCACGCGCCTGGTCAGCTGCTGCGGCAGCCCGCCCTCACCGGTCAGCTGCAGGCCACCCGCCCGGGCCCGGTCGACCAGCTGGGCGATCAACTGGTCGTCCAACGGGTCCGCCGGCAGCTCGACCGGCCGGACCTCTTCAACCGCCTCAACGGAGACAGTCACGTCGCTCATCAGGTGCTACTTCCATGATCGGGAGTTGCACCGTTCAAAGTTCAAAGTGCAGACCCTGTCTGGCCGGTATCGCCGACTCCTGTCTACGAGCGAAACGCTAGACCCGCCCGCAAGGAATGTCTACTCCGGCGAGCATAGATTTTGCGGCGTCCGGGTGTGAGGTAATCTGCCGCTGCGCGGCGGCGGCAACCCCCCGAGCCGCCGCCGCGCGCGCCAGAATCGCGACCCTGCCCGACCAGGCGTTCAGGTCGACCCTGAACCTGGCGTGGCGGCCGCTGCGAATGCGCGGTGCTGCCCGTTGGGCGAGCTTCCGCACGGTACCGGTGACGGCCATTGCCCGGTCCGGGTCAAGCCGCGGTGGTGAGGTCGGCGCGGCCGAACAACGGCGCGTAGCCGTGGGAAAGGTCGGCGAGGAGACGGTCGTGAGCTGGTCGCCTGCCAGGGCGGCGAGGGCGTAGGAGACGTCCCCGCGGGCGCCGTGAGGCTGGTGTTCAGGGCTCGGGCGACGGCTTCGACGACCCGCATGCGCGCCGACCTGTCACTGGACGCGCTGGAGACGGCGTTGTGGCGGCGGAAGATATTCACCGGCATCCGTCGGACTGGTCGGCGTACTGGTCGTGCTCCGCCGTCCGGTTCCGGCACGGGGGCCGGTGCGCGCACCCCGCGCGACCGGGGCGAACCGCCGCCGACGGCCTGCGGTTCGCTCTGAACGGATCGTCGTCAGTACTCGGAGCCGCTTCGCAGGTAGGTGCCCGCGGCCTGGAGCCATGCCCCGGGGCTGAAGCAGGCCTCGATCCGGTGGGGCGTGTCCTCGAAGACCCGCAGGACGCGCAGCGCACCACTCGGGTGCAGGTCGTACTCGAAGGTGACGCCGCTGTCCGTGTCGTCCTCGTACTGCAGGTCCAGCGGTCCCTTCGACGGCTCCGCCGGTGCCCGGGCGTCGGTCGAGAGCTTCACGTAGACGGACATCTCTGCGTCCCGCCTTTCCTGTCTGCCCGAGGACTCCGGCCCACGAGGCCGTCCCTCAGGACGCTTCGCCCGGTGGCTCGGGACCGATGCCGGTGGCGATGAGGATCTGCCGTGCCGAGTCGGTTCCGTCGGCCTCGACCGCGCGGGCCATCGCGGCCAGGGCCGCCTCCTGGCTCGCCTGCGGGGGGACGACGAGCAGGCTGAAGTGATCGCGGTCGCCCCGCGTGATGATCACGGTGTCGTCGCCGACCGGATACCGGTCGATGTGCACCGACCGGCCGTCGACGACCAGGCGGGCCGGGACGTCGTCCCAGGCTTCCGTGTCCAGGCCGACGCTCGCCACGGGGCCGAGGTGTTCGGTCAACGCGCGGACCAGGCCAGGCAGTTCGGCGCCGATGTCACGTGAACGCGGCCACCACGCGCCGTCGAGCGCACCTTCGCGTGACTGGGTGGTCTCCAGGCGCAGCAGGACCGTCCCCGGCTGCGCGGCCTGCCGGAACCGGTCCGGCAGAAGCCCGTGGTGCGAGGCACCGGTTTCGTCCGACATGGCTCGCCACCTGTCCGTGGACGCGGGCCGAGCCCGCTGAGCGAGGCCCGGCCCTCAGGGCGCTGCGGCTCGGGCCGCCCCGACATCTCCACGGTACTCCGCCCGCGCCGGACCGATCCGGCCGGTCAGGAGAACCGGGGCGGGGGTGCGGGCGTCTCAGCGCCACTCGATCAGGAACAGGGTCGCGTCGTCGCTCGTACGACCGCCCCGCTTCTCCTTCAGGATGTGGGAAAGCGCGCGCACCACGGCCCGCACCCCGTCCTGCGATCGCTCGACGCGGTTGACCCAGTCGATGAGCTGTTCCTCCCCGAACTGCATCCCGCCGGCCTCGCGCTCCTCGACCAGGCCGTCGGTGAAACCACAGGACCCGGTCACCGTGCCGCCGTCCAGCGCCGCGCGAGGGCCGCTCACCCCTGGTCTCGGCGCGTTCGTCATGCCGCACCAATGCTGAGGACGACACGGCCGCACCACTGCCACCCGAGGGCCGACCGTGCGGACCGGCTCCCGGTTCGGGCCGAAGTCGGCGGCCGAATGCACGACGACCGTCTCGGGCGGCGCGTGGGTGCCGGGCACCGGGCAGGGCGATCGCCCACCGCAGTACGGAAGCCATGGCGACCTCCTCACCGCCGAGCGTTCGGAGCCCTCCCGCCCCACGGCGGGCGGCCCGACGCCGAACAACCTTGACACCGAGCCACTGAAGCTCTACGAGTGAGGGAGAGGGGTTTGGCCCAGGAATCCGCTCGTGCGGGAGGAGGCCCCGCGATGGCTCGCTCCGTCGGTATCGATCTGGGCACCACGAACTCCGTCGTCTGTGTCCTGGAGGGCGGCGAGCCCACCGTCATCCCCAACGCGGAAGGGGCGCGCACCACCCCGTCAGTCGTGGCGTTCGCCAAGGGCGGCGACGTGCTGGTCGGCGAAGTCGCCAAACGCCAGGCCGTCACGAACGTGGACCGCACCGCCCGCTCCGTCAAACGCCACGTGGGCGACCCGCACTGGCGCTTCCCCGACACCGGCGACGTCGAGGGGAAGCGGTACACCGCGCAGGAGATCTCCGCCCGTGTACTGCAGAAGCTCAAGCGCGACGCCGAGGCCTACCTCGGCGAGGACGTCACCGACGCCGTCGTCACCGTCCCCGCCTACTTCAACGACTCCCAGCGCACCGCCACCAAGGAGGCCGGGGAGATCGCCGGCCTGAAGGTGCTGCGCATCGTCAACGAGCCGACCGCCGCGGCCCTCGCGTACGGGCTGGACAAGGAGAGCGACCAGACGATCCTGGTCTTCGACCTCGGCGGCGGCACCTTCGACGTCTCCCTGCTGGAGATCGGCGAGGGCGTGGTGGAGGTGAAGGCCACCAACGGTGACACCCACCTCGGCGGCGACGACTGGGACCAGAAGATCGTCGACCATCTCGTCCAGCAGTTCAAGAACGGTTACGGCATCGACCTGTCGAAGGACAAGATGGCCGTGCAGCGGCTGCGTGAGGCCGCCGAGAGGGCCAAGATCGAGCTGTCCGCGACGAGCGAGACGACGATCAATCTGCCGTACGTCACGGCCTCCGCCGAGGGCCCGCTGCACCTGGACGAGAAGCTCACCCGCGCCCAGTTCCAGCAGCTCACCGCCGATCTGCTGGAACGCTGCAAGACCCCGTTCCACCAGGCGGTGAAGGACGCCGGGATCAAGGTGTCCGGCATCGACCACGTCATCCTCGTCGGCGGCTCGACCCGTATGCCGGCCGTCACCGGCCTGGTGAAGGAGCTGACCGGCAAGGACCCGCACAAGGGCGTCAATCCGGACGAGGTCGTCGCCATCGGCGCCTCCCTGCAGGCCGGTGTCCTCAAGGGCGAGGTCAAGGACGTCCTGCTGCTCGACGTCACCCCGCTGTCCCTCGGCATCGAGACCAAGGGCGGCATCATGACCAAGCTGATCGAGCGCAACACCACGATCCCCACCCGGCGCTCCGAGATCTTCACGACGGCCGAGGACAACCAGCCGTCCGTGCAGATCCAGGTCTTCCAGGGCGAGCGCGAGATCGCCGCGTACAACAAGAAGCTCGGCATGTTCGAGCTGACCGGCCTGCCGCCGGCTCCGCGCGGCCTGCCGCAGATCGAGGTCACCTTCGACATCGACGCCAACGGCATCATGCACGTCGCCGCCAAGGACCTCGGCACCGGGAAGGAGCAGAGGATGACCGTCACCGGTGGCTCCTCCCTGCCCAAGCAGGACATCGAGCGCATGATGCGCGAGGCCGAGCAGCACGCCGAGGAGGACCGCCGCCGCAAGGAGGCCGCCGAGACCCGCAACCAGGCCGAACACCTCGTCTACTCCACCGAGAAGCTCCTCCAGGACAACCCGGACAAGATCCCCTCAGACGTCACGTCCGAGGTCAACGAAGCCCTGGCGGACCTGAAGGACAAGCTCAAGGGCGAGGACACCACGGCCATCCGCACCTCGATGGAGCGCGCGGCCACCGTCGCACAGAAGATCGGTACCGCCCTCTACGCCCAGGCCGGCGGCCCGCAAGCCGCGGCCGGCACCGGCCCGACGCAGAGCGGCGATGAGGAGGAGGTCGTCGATGCGGAGATCGTCGACGACCAGACACCGAAAGGAGCCACCGGATGAGCCGGCCCGCCGACCCGGGCCGGGGCGACCGCCCTGGGGGGCGTCATACGTGACAGCGGCCACCCTCCAGCCGCGACGACCCGGCCCCGCTCCGACAGGCCCGCAGCGAGATGTGGTGCATGACGTCGGCGAACGGGACGATCAGGCGCAGTCCCGGCTCGCGTGCTCCGGTGATCCGGCCGAACCGGAAGACGACCCCCTTCTCGTACTGGCGGACGATGCGGATCGACATCGCGAGCCCGATCAGGACCAGGATGACCAGCACCACCAGGACTGCGATCACGGCAGTCCTTTCGGCTTCCTTCGACTGCGGACCTGCGTCGACAGCCAGGTCCGGGAAACGCGTCGCCGCGAGCAGAGCGACCGGGAGGCGCGGGACCGGTTTTCGGTCCTACCGTGAGCCTTCCCCGCATCCGGTGCCATTGACAGGGCCGAACGGGCCTGCTCCTGTCGTGACCGGCCGCCCAAGTGCCTCTGCACCGACAGGTTGGCGATGGCGCCCCCAGGACGCAGCCGTCGCCGCAATGCGGACCGGATCGGGGCGGGCCGACGAACGCGAGTAGCCGTCGCCTCGCCCACAACCACACCCGGGGGCGACCATCCGCAGGCAACGCGTCGCACCCGAGTGGGGAGTACACAGCATCCATCCACCCCCCGGCTCGTGCCGATGCCCCGCCGCTGCGCCACTCGGCGTGGCACGACGGAGAGAAACGGCGGCTCCGGCTTCTCCGGCATCGCAGCCGAGCACCGGGTCCGCCCGCGGACCACGAATCCCATCGAGACACCGCCCGCCACGGTACGGTTCGAACACGGACCGATGTCCTACCCGCTGTTCACCGGCATCCGTCGGACTGGCCGGCGTACTGGTCGTGCTCCGCCGTCCGGTTCCGGCACGGGGGCCGGTGCGCGCACCCCGCGCGACCGGGGCGAACCGCCGCCGACGGCCTGCGGTTCGCCCGGAGCGGATCGTCGTCAGTACTCGGAGCCGCTTCGCAGGTAGGTGCCCGCGGCCTGGAGCCATGCCCCGGGGCTGAAGCAGGCCTCGATCCGGTGGGGCGTGTCCTCGAAGACCCGCAGGACGCGCAGCGCACCACTCGGGTGCAGGTCGTACTCGAAGGTGACGCCGCTGTCCGTGTCGTCCTCGTACTGCAGGTCCAGCGGTCCCTTCGACGGCTCCGCCGGCGCGCGGGCGTCGGCCGAGAGCTTCACGTGGACGGACATCTCTGCGTCCCGCCTTCCTGTCCGCCCGAGGAGCCCGGCCCATGAGGGGCGTGCCTCAGGACTCTTCGCGCCCGGGACCGATGCCGGTGGCGACGAGGATCTGCCGTGCCGAGTCGGTTCCGTCGGCCTCGACCGCGCGGGCCATCGCAGCCAGGGCCGTCTCCTGGCCGCCGGGGACGACGAGCAGGCTGAAGTGATCGCGGTCGCCCCGCGTGACGATCACCGTGTCGTCACCGGTACCGGTCGATGTGCACCGACCGGCCCTCGACGACCAGCCGGGCCGGCGCGTCGTCCCAGGCTTCCGCGTCCAGCCCGACGCTCGCCGCGGGCCGGAGTGTTCAGTCAACGCCCTGACCAGACCGGGGAGTTCGGCGCCGACGTCCCGTGACCGCGGCCACCATGCGCCGTCGAGCACACCCTCGCGCGACTGTGTGGTCTCCAGACGCAGCAGCACGGTCCCCGGCTTCGCGGCCTGCCGGAACCGGTCCGGCAGAAGTCCCGGGAACACGGCACCGGTTTCGTCCGACATGGCGCGCCACCTGTCCGTGGACGCACGCCGGCCCCGCCGAGCGAGGGCCGACCAAGGGGAACGGCGGCCGGGCCGCCCCATGTCCCCACGGTACCCCGCCCGTACCCCGCCGACCCGGCCGGTGGGGACAGCCCGCGCGGGGTGCCGGCCTCTCAACGCCATTCGATCGCGAACAGGGCGGCATCGTCGCTCGTGCGACCCGCTGCTCGATGAGCGGTCCCGGAGACGTGAGCCCATATCCACGGCGAGGAGCGGAGCCCCGGCGTCTAGGAAGCAGGCTCGCCCCAGTTGACGCGTTCTACGGCATGAGGCGGGAACGACACCCGAGATCCGTCCGCCTGAGTGACGTGCACCCATCCGCGCTCGTCGATGCGAACTATGCCCTTGACCGACTCGCCCAGCGCGACGCCGGGGCTGACATATCCCGCCTCGTGGGCCAGATGCACCGTCCCGGGGTTCGCTTCGAGGCTTGCCATGACCCGATTGTCCAGGTCCGATCCCGGGTCCGCCACCGGAGCCCTGTCGTGCCGCGCACCCGTCCGACCCTCACGGCCCGCCCCCAGGGGACCCGGTGCCCACCCCCGTGCCCTGGTCAGGCCGGGCCGCCGTCCGGTGCGCCCGACCGCATCCGAGCGGAGCGCTGCGGATGCGTCGGTGCCGGTGCGGGCATTGGCCGGGTCGGGCGCCGCGGTCATCAGCCACTCGGCGGCGGCCGAGGCCTCGGCCTCGGGGGAATTACCAGGAGCTCCAGGCGGAGCGGGACGAAGGAGCACACCATCACCTCGTCCGCGTCCTGCTCCTGCTCGAACCATCCGACGTGGATGACGTGGCCTTCGACGGGACCCGCCGGGGGATGACCAGCCGATGTGTCGGATTCACGGTGACAGGTGTGATCTCCCCCCATGTGGGGCCAGTGCTGCCGCCAGCGGGGGGAGTTCGTGCAGGAGGTCGTGCGAGCGGGGCCGCCGGGCGCCGTCCAGTCGTCCCGGGGTGGCTCCTTCCGGTGTCAGTGAGAGGCGCACCGGCGGTTCCGGCCCCGGTGGCTGGGCAGCGGTGGGATCGGAGGCCGCCCGGTCATACCGAACACCCGTCCTGGACTCGTTGTTGTGGACGGCCTGGTGCGGGCGCCTGGCACCGCAGGAATCCCGCAGGTCGTCGACGGTGAGTCCTTCCACCGTCGGCTCCCTGCCTTGCCTCAAGATGGACCGGCGAACGTCTCACCAGCACCTCCCCTGTCCCGGCATGGCGCCGGCCCTGACCCGCGGCACTTCAGCCAGGCAGGATCTTGCCGCTGTCGGGTGCGGCCCAAGGTATTTATCGGATGACGGTCAAACATGAGCGTGCGGTAATTTTTGAAAAAGAATTCATGTGCAAGAGGTGCTCGGATTCCAGCAGCGCGGAGTATTCTGGAAAGTGCCGGGAGAAGTAACCGGTGGGACGATCGCGAGGAGGCGAATATGTGGATCAATGAGGCAGGATTCCTGGATCCGCGACTCGTGATCTCGCGAGTGTCTGCCCTTTCGGCGGGAAGATCATAGGGTTGCGGGGGCGTGGATTCAGATCCTGTTGTCCCGGTCGGTGTTACGTTTGCGCAGGCCGGAAAGGTCACCTCCGCAGCAATGCGGGGGCGGCCTTTTTTGTGGGGCGGTCGAGTGTAATGGTCTGTGTGGGAGGCCGGTGGCTCCCGTCACTACTGCCTGTCGGTGGACGATGCAGAATTCCTTGATCTGGAGGCCGACCGTCGCGGCCGCGCTGTTCCGAAGAGCGACATCGGGGGCTCTGGAGCGGAGGAAGTCTCATTGTCCTGGGTGAGCGGATCACTTTCGATCTCCCGCTCGCGTGCTGGCTCTCACGCGCTTCTCACGGATTGGGTGTCATGGGGTGGCATCAGGCGTCATGGAGGTTGGACGTGAAGGGCCCTGACCTGCGAGGCTTGGACTGGTGGACATTGGTCGGACATCCGTCCGACCGCTGGGGGTCAAGGGGTCGCAGGTTCAAATCCTGTCGTCCCGACTGTAAAGTCGCAGGTCAGAGGCGGTTAACTCGCGTAGAGTAAGCCGCCTTTTGGTGGTTTTCGGACGCGGCATATCGGGCAATTGCCGCTATTGCCATCCTTCGATTGCTGGGATGTATCGCTGTTTTTCCTGTGATGCGAAGGTATCAATCCCTTTCTGGAACGAATGCATGAACTCGGGCGCTGTGGCGCACTTGACCGCCCGAAAAGCGGGGTCAAGTGGGTAACGCACCCCGGAATGGGGCGCGTTGACGGTTGATCAGCTGGGGGTGCTTTGGCGAGCGAAGGCGCCTTCCCGAGGGACTTGGATGCGCTCCGTTACCAGTGGCCGGGGATCTTCCCGGCGGCGCGGAGCTGCTCGGCGAGGTGCTTGGTGAACGCTTCGCCAGCCTTGGTGAGTTCGCGGAGGTCGGGGTGGAGGTAGCGCTGGGTGGTGGTGCTGTCCTTGTGGCCGGCGATCTGCTGGAGCATCGAAGGCAGGATTCCGGCGTCGGCCATCCAGGTCAGGCCGGTGTGGCGCAGGTCGTGGTGGCTCAGGTGCTCGTAGCCGAGGTTGCGGGTGACGTCGTCCCGGTGGGTGGCGTCGCGCAGGACGGCGGTGCTGATGCGGCCACCGCGGGGGCCGGTGTAGAGGCGGGCGTTCGGATTGCCGGGTCGCTTCGAGGCGGCAGATGATCAGTGGGCGCAGTGGTTCGATGATCGGGATGTAGCGGGCGGTCTTGCCTTTGGTGTGTTTGTCGACGAGGCCGCCGGGTGCGGGGGTGGTCTGCCGTCGGCAGGTGAGGAGCCAGGTGCGGACGTTGATGTCGCAGGCTCGGACTCCTGAGACCTCGCCGATGCGGGTGGCGGTGCAGGCGCCGTGGATGACGACGTCGCCCCAGCCGCGGTAGTCGCCCCAGCCGCGGTAGTGGTTGTAGGAGGCGTCGATCAGGGCTTCGGCGAGTTCGGTGAGGGCATCCCAGTCCCGCAGGGCGAGAAGGCGGGGGTCCAGCAGTTCGTCCTCGGCCTGCTGGTACTTCTGCTGCCAGCCTTTGACGTGGGCGGGCGCGTGCTCGATGAGGCCGTCCATGACGGCCTGCCCGAGGATGCGGTAGAGCATGGCGAGGGTGTTCTTGATCGTTGAGCGGCCGCAGCCCTCCGAAATCCAGCTGTCGACCGCGTTGGCGATCGTGCTGGTGGTGACCAGGCTGACCGGAAGGTGCCCGAGGTCGGGCTCGATCCGGTGGTGCCATCCGGCCAGGTAGGGGATATGGGTCGTGGTCTCAAGGTCGGCCAGGATGGCCGGGAGGCGGCGGTCGACGTACTCCGCCAGCGGCATCGAGGACAGGGATGGGAGCAGCGGGCTGCCGGTGGCGTCGGCCAGAATGGTCAGCCATTGGGTGACCAGCGCCGGGTCGAGCCCGTTGCGGACGGCCTGCGCCAGGAAGTCGGCCCAGGCGTGCGTCTGGGCCGGGGCGACCGATGGCGGGGGCGTTGGCATCGGCCGGGGCATGGGTGCCTGGGTGAGGCGCGCGGTGCGCGACGGCCGGGCGGACTGCGGGGTCGGTTCTCGGGCGGGCGCCTTCGGTGGTGATGTCGATGTACTCATATGGCATAGTCGCGCTGAACCTGGCTTGACTGCTTGATGCCGTCATGGTGTCATCGCGGCATGCTGTACCAGACACCGGCGCTGCAGGAAGCCGATCAAGCCGTTCTGGACGAGATCGCGCAGATGCGCGACCGTCTGCGCCTGCACCTGCGCACACCCCGGCGCTGGGAAGGCCAGCTGAGGCGTAACCTCACGGCGCGGGCCATCGCCGGGTCGAACACGATCGAGGGCTACGCGGCGAGCGTGTCGGACGTCGAGGACATCATGGTCGGCGAGGCACCGATCGATGCGAACGACACCGTCGCGGTCGAGATCGAGGGCTGCCGCCAGGCGATGACCTACATCCAACGCCTGGCCGACGCCAGCGAGGACTTCGAGTACAGCAAGGGGTTGCTGAACGCGCTGCACTTCATGATGCAGGGCCACCACCTGCTCAAGCGGCCCGGCTGGTGGCGCACCGGCCCGGTCTACGTGACCTCGGCCGAGGACCCGACCATCGCCGCCTACACCGCACCTGGCGCCGATCAGGTGCCGGAGCTGACCGCCGAACTGGTGGACTGGCTCAACGAGGGCGACCTTGAGACCCCTGGTCTCGTGCGAGCGTCGATGGCACACCTGAACCTGGTCGCGATCCACCCATGGCCGGACGGCAACGGGCGGATGTCCCGCGCCCTGCACACCCTGGTCCTCGCCAGAGAAGGGATCATGGCGCCCGAGTTCTCCAGCATCGAGGAATGGCTCGGCCGCGCCCGCAACACCTACCGCTACTACGACGTCCTCGCTGAGGTCGGCGGCCCCGTCTGGACCCCCGACCGCGACACCCTGCCCTGGGTCAGGTTCTGCCTGCGCGCCCACCACCAGCAGGCCCAGAGCGTCGAGCGGCAGGTCAACACCACCCGAGACGTCTGGACCGCCCTCGACGAAGCGATCGAGCAGCGCGGCTGGCCCGACCGCATGCTCTACGCCCTCTACCCCGCTGCCATGGGCAACCGCCTGCGCCGCGCCACATACCAGGCCGATGCCGAAATCAGCGAACAGCAGGCCCAACGCGACATCCGTGAACTCGTCCGCGCCAGCTGGCTCACCGCCAAGGGCGAGGCCCAGGGCCGCTACTACACCGCCGGCCCGGACCTGCCCGAGGAAATCACGCGCGGAGTTCGTGAGCCCAGGCCGCTGCGTGACCCCTACGCGTGACTCAGCAGGTGCGGGGGACGCTCGAGCTCACCAGCGTCGGCCTCGGATCTTTCCGTTGCCGGGCCGGTACGCATCCTTAACGATCTGTGCGAGGTCGTCCTCGCTGAACATGCGGTGGCTGCCGATCTGCCGGTGAGGGATGCGGCCGGCGGCGGACTCCGAACGAAGCCAGGCGACGCCCACGCCCAGGCGCTTCGCGGCTTCCGTGACGGAGTGCAGCAGGGGTTCGTCGCTCTTGGGCGTGTCGTTGGCTGAGGGACCTGTGGGCTTGTGCTTGGGCTCGGGCAGTCCGGTGTGCACGTTGAGCGCGGCAGCCTCCGCGGCGGCGAGGAGCACGCCGAGTCCGCGCAGGCGAGCCGCGTCGCCGATTCCGTCGTTGGGCCCGGGCAGGCCCAGGGCGCGGCGGGCCTGTGTGGCCGGATCGTCGGAGGGCAGCAGAAGGGAGGCGAGTCGATAGTCCTCCTCGGTCATCGGAGCGTTGGCCTCGAATGCCTTGAAGAGTCGTAGTCGTTCGGTCTGCAGCGCGCCCTTGTCCAGGCTTCGGATACTCTCGCGCAGTTCTTCCCAGCCCGTGTGGGCCTGTACGGCGGCCAGAGCGTAAGAGGTCACATCCGTGCCCGGGTTGGCCTTCACCCGGCGGTGCTGGTAACAGACGTCCATCCCTGACTCGACCGGGACCTTGCATGGGAAGCCGTAGAACGAAGCGACCGGTTCGGGACAGCGCGGCCTGTCACGGGCGAGTGAACGGTCTGTTCCTGCCCGGATCTGGCGGATCTGCTCCGCCGCGTTCTTCAACGCCGGATTGGGGACACCCCACGCCTTCGCGGCCTCCAAGGGGCTGAGGTGATCCAGCCTGCGCATGCGCTCCATCGGCGTTCCTGCATCGCCCATGGGCCGTCCTCCGTGGTTGTCAGAGGTCGTATCGTTCCCGTCGCGTGATGCTGCCGTCCGGAGCTGACCGAGCTTGGTCGGCATATGCGTGAGGGCGCCTGCTCATAGTTCGTGTTGGTTCGTTCTCCAGCGAACCCTGCTCGTGGCGTGGGCAGCGGTGCACCGGCAACGACGCACTGGCCGAGCGATCACGTTCTGTGGCTGATGGGTGGTTGACCGTCGATGGCGTTGCGATAGCTCAGACGCATAGAGGGCCCCGCCTCCGCTTCCACGCTCAGGGCGCTACGGGTTCGGCCCACGCGCCCGTCGCCCAGCGCGCCGACGGCAACCACCGGTCGGTGACCGTCCATGTCTCGGACAACCAGGTCGACAGGCCGGTCCATGGTCCAGTTGTCGAGACCGATCCAGCGTTCGAAGCAGCGGACGCGAGTGCTGCCGTCGGGTACGGTGATCGGCAGAGCCGGGTCCGGGCCGCCGACAGCATTGGCGGAACCAGCCACGGTAGATACTTTCCCCGCCTTCCGGGGGCGCGTCAGTAGCGTGCCCACCAGCGGAACTCCACACCTGCCGCGAGCCCAAACGACCTTCTCCACTCCACGCTCAGGGTTCTCGCCAATGAGGCGCTGGCTCATGACCCGCCGACTCATCGGCGAGAGCACACCGACCTGGCACGGAAGATGAACCTCGGAATCAGGGTGAAACGCCCAGTGAGCCTCGCCGCCGTCGACGGTCCCACCACGTCGGCATCCGGCCCGGGGATGCTGCCGTTCATCACCAGAGGCTCTGCAGATCGGCCTGGAGCGACCCGCGTGCCGTTGTCCGGCGGGTGCCCGAGTGCGCCCGGAAAGCGACCCGAAGCCGCCCGGGCGGGGTGGTTGGATGGGAGGGCGGATCCAGCTTGTCGCCGCCGTCGGCGCGGTGCGATCCTCTCCGACATGCTGCACAGCGACCTGCCGGACCACGCGTCAGTTCTCAGGGAGGTGCGGGAATTGCGGCGAGTCGGCCTGGTGCGGCTGCGTGAGCTGGAGCTCCCGGCGCTGGCCCGGGCCGCAGACATGATTGACCTGCCGGCCGGGCGGGAGTCGCGGCCCGCCTCTGTGGAGCGGCTGCTGCGGCTGGCGGTGACGCGAATCGATCCCGGCAACCTTCACACGGCCGCCGAGTACAGCCTCGGCCTGGCCCAGGGCACTCGCGACTGGCCGCCCGCCGACCGTCGGAAGCATGCCGCGGGCGTGTACGGGGTGAGCGTGGAGCGATTCCGCAAGCACCACGAGGCGCTGGTGCTGGGTGAGGTCGCCGAGCAGGTGATTCGGATGGCCGCACGGGCGGGGCAGCCGGGTCGGGCAGCGCTGTCGCGCCAGGCGGACCAGGCGGGGGAGGCGGTGGACGTTGGGCCGCTCTCGCCCGCGTCGTCGGGTCACCGGTCGCTGCGGGTCCGGGTGGGCGATCGGACCGCGCTGGTGACGGTGCACGTCCACCCCGTCGATCTGTTGCGCGATGTGGACGTCGTTGTCTCGCCGACCAACACCTATCTGGCGCTGCCGGAGCCGTACAAGTCGTCGGTGTCGGCGTCGCTTCGGCGGGTGGGAGCGCTGCGCGGGTCGACCGGGGAGCTCGTCGAGGACCTGGTGCACGAGGAGTTGCGGAGGTGGGCCGTCCGGCACGGGGCGCCGGGCCGGGCGGTCCTGCCGGGAACCGTGGCGGCGGTCGGGGCGGGGGCGCTGGTGGAGCAGGGTGTTCGGCGGATCTATCACGCCGCGGTGGCGGTCCCGCGCCTCGGGACGAACGACTACGATGTGCTGCCGGCGGACGTGACCCGGGCGGTCGCCCGGGCGCTCGCCGTGCTTGCCGAGGAACACCGGCAGTTCGATCCTCCGCTGCGCTCGATCTGTCTTCCGTTGCTCGGTTCCGGCCGAGGCGGGCTGCCGTACGAGGTCAGTCTCGGCATGCTCTGGGCCGCGGTGGAGGCCGAACTGATCCGCGGTGCGAAGTGGGAGGTGCACCTCGTGGTGCGGCGGGCTGTCGCCGCAGATCTGATCGAACGTCAACTCATGGCCGTGAAGGCGGTCGACGGAAGGATCCGATGAACCCGTACCAGGTGCTTGCGGCCGCCGCCGCCGACTGGGACCGGTTGGCCGGCCTGCTGGAACCCGCGCCGGGCCGCCAACTGGAGTTGCGGCTGCAGGCGTTGAGATTTGCCGAGCAGAACGGGCCGGCCCGGCTGCAGGCGGCCGAGGAGGCGGCACGGCTGCTGCTGGAAGCGCTGCCGGACGCCGAGTCCGGACGGCTCGACGATGTGTCCGGTGCCCGGTTTGCCGGGGACCCGCAGGACCGGTCGTACCTCGGCTTCCATGCGGACGACCTAGCCGTGCTGGTGCTCGACGGCCACCGCATGGTCGGCCCGGTGCTCGGTCCGATCCGGGTGAGGATCCTGGCCGTACCGGCGCTCGACCCCGACGAGGTGCGGCTGCTGGGCGGTGATCCAGGCGCTGCCGGGCTGCTGAGGTTGACCGGGCCCGGCGGGAGGCTGCGGCTGCCCGGCTTCCAGTTCGGCGTCGCGGGCACGCCGTTGCCGACGGTGGTGGAGGTCAACACCGTTCTGGACGCCGAACGCGACCCGTGGGGCGTCGCGGACTGGTGGCTGTCGGCCAATGCGTGGCTGGGCGGCAACCCCGCCGACCTGCTCGGCGCCGGGCGGGACGGCCAGCTCGTGGACGCGGCACGGTACCTGTCGGAGGAGGAGTAACCGGATGGCGAACACCAGGCCCCCGCGGGTGCTGCCGGGTACGCCCGCCAAGCTGACCCTGCCGGCCGGCACCCCGCTGTACCGGCTGCACGCGGCCCGCCACCCGGCGACCGCGTTCAATCCCGTACCCGCCCACTGCCTCTACGGCGGCGGCCGTTTCGACGCGACCAGGTGCGACCCGTTCGGCTATCTCTACGCCGGGCTCACCGCGGAGTCGGCGGTGTGCGAGTCGCTGCTGCGGTCGGTTCCGTTCGATCCGGGCGGGACGCCGCGGCTGGTGCCGAGGGTCGCGATGCGCGGCCGCCGGCTGTCCTTCCTGCGGCTGGCCGCAGAGCTGGACGTGGTGTCCCTGGTGACCGGCCGGGAGCTGGCGAGTGTCGCCCAGGACTCCTGGCTTGTCCAGGCGGAGGCCAACGAGTACCCGTTCACCCGTGACTGGGGTCATTGAGCCTTCGCCATCTTCGAACATGCTGGTCGGAGGGGCTGGCGTGACGGTTGTCCGGGGTGCTCGTCCTGGTCGTGGGCGGGAGTCTGCGGTCT